>CAIKNO010000364.1 GCA_903828805.1 uncultured Sandaracinus sp.
GCCGCCGGCGGCCTCGCGTCGGGCAGACCCGTCGACGGTTCGACCGGCAGCGCCAGCGCGCCGCCGGACATGGGCTCGGTCACGGGGCCGGGCGGCTGGAAGACGTGGGTCCTCCGCTCGGACGACCCCTCCGGGACCGTGCCCTGCGGACGCGCGACCGCCGCCGCGGACCGCGTCCCCGCACGCCGTGCCAGCGCCCCGAGCGCGCGGCGTACGGACGCCGAGGGCGCGAGCGGGGAGAGCGCATCGTAGAGCGCTGCCGCGCTCTCGAAGCGGGCCTCGGGGACCGGCTGCACGAGACGTTCGATGGCGTCCTCGAGCGCGGGCGGCAGCCCCGGGACCAGCGCCCCCACCCGCGGCCTCTCGTTCTGCCGCGCGCGCGCCAGCGAGGCGAGCAACGTCGGGGCCTTGAACGGCAAGACCCCGGTGGCCGCCTCGAAGAGCGTGATCCCGAGCGCGTAGAGATCGCTCCGCGCGCTCGCCGCGCCGCTGAGGGCGTACTCCGGGGCCATGTACTGCACCTTGCCCTTGGGCACGCCCGTCGCGGTTCGAAGCGGGCTGTCCGATGCCTTCGCGATCCCGAAGTCCGCGAGCTTCACCTCCCCCGCACGGCTGACGAGCACGTTCGAGGGCGACACGTCCCGGTGGAGGATCCCCTCCCGGTGCGCGACCTCGAGCGCCGTCGCCAGGTCGACCGCGAGCAGCCCCACCACCTCCGCGGGCAGCCCCCCACACCCCCGCGAGGCTTCGATGAGCTTCCGGAGGTCGGCCCCCTCCACGAGCTCGAGGGCCAGGTAGGGCACGCCCTCGTGCTCGCCCGCCTCGATCAGCTGCACGAGGCTGGCGTGGCGGAGGCGCGCCGAGACGCGGGCCTCCTCCCGGAACATTTGCAAGATCCGCGCGTCTCCCGCCCACGCGGGCAGGATGCGCTTCAGGCAGAGCCGCTGCTCGAACCCCCCGGGGCCACACCGCCTTGCGACGTGCACCTCGGCCATCCCGCCCGCGCCGAGCTTGCCTTCGACCTCGAACGCTCCGAACCGCTCGCCCATGGGTCCCTCCGACCAGCGGCCGCGCATCGGTCCTCGAGGGCGGACGTTTCCTCCCGGGTGTCCCCCTCGAGCGTCGGGTCCGACGGGCCGCGCTGTGCTAGCGTCGCGCCCCGAATGTCCCAGCGAATCGGCCTCGACGAAGTCCGTCACGTCGCCGGCCTCGCGCGGCTCGCCCTCGACGAGGGCGAACTCCGCACGATGCAGGCCCAGCTCGACTCCATCCTCGACTCGATGGCGACCCTCGAGCGCCTCGACACCACCGGTGTCGAACCGACCTACCACGCGGTCGACATGGTCTGCGCGCTCCGCGACGACCGCGTCGTCCCCTCGCTGCGCCGGGGCGAAGTGCTGCGGGCTGCCGCGCGCAGCGACGCCGGCGCGTTCGCCGTGCCCCGCGTGATGGAGGGTGAGTGATGGAGGCCTTCACGTCCGCGACCGAGCTCGCGGCCCGCATCGCCCGGGGCGAAGTCACCGCCGTCGACGTCACGCGCGACGCGCTGCACCGGGTCGCCCGGGCCAACCCGTCGATGAACGCGCTGCTCCACGTCGACGCCGAGGGCGCGCTCGCGCAGGCCGCCGCGGTCGACCACGCGCGGGCGCGGGGCGAAGCCCTCGGTCCCCTCGCGGGCGTGCCGGTCCTGCTCAAGGACAACCTCTGCCAGCGCGGCACGCCCACGACGTGCGCCTCGAAGATCCTCGAGGGCTGGATCGCCCCCTACGACGCCCACGTCGTCGAGCGGCTCCGCGCAGCCGGCGCCGTCTTCCTCGGGAAGGCGAACATGGACGAGTTCGCCATGGGCAGCTCGAACGAGAACTCCGCCTACGGCCCGGTGCAGAACCCCTGGCAGAGCGGGCGCGCGCCGGGCGGCTCGAGCGGCGGCTCCGCGGCGGGCGTCGCGGCCGGCTTCGCCCCGCTGGCGCTCGGCAGCGACACCGGCGGCTCGGTGCGTCAGCCGGCCTCCTTCTGCGGGGTCGTCGCGCTGAAGCCGACCTACGGGCGTGTGTCCCGCTACGGCCTCATCGCGTTCGCGAGCTCGCTCGATCAGATCGGCCCCTTCGCGCGCAACGTCCGGGACTGCGCACGGATCACGCAGGTCATCTCCGGACTCGACGGCCGCGACGCGACGAGCGCCGACCTGCCCGTCCCCGACTACGAGGCCAGCCTCGAGAAGGGGGTCGCTGGTCTGCGGGTCGGCGTCGTGCGGGACGACCTCGGCGAGGGCTGCGATCCCGACGTGCGCAACGCGATCCTGAAGGCCATCGAGACCCTCCGAGGCCTCGGCTGCACCCTCGTCGACGTCACGCTCCCGACGGCGAGGCACGCCGTCAGCGCCTACTACATCGTGGCCCCGGCCGAGTGCAGCTCGAACCTCGCCCGCTTCGACGGGATGCGCTTCGGCCCGCGCCTCGAGAAGGGCGACCTCACGCAGACGTACGGCGCCACGCGCGCGCAGCTCTTCGGCCCCGAGGTCAAGCGCCGCATCATGCTGGGCACGTACGTGCTCTCGGCCGGCTACTACGACGCGTACTACGCCAAGGCCCAGAAGGCCCGCACCCTCATCGCGCAGGATTATGCGCGCGCGTTCGAGCAGTGCGACGTCGTGCTCTCGCCGACCTCGCCGAGCGTCGCGTTCCCCCTCGGCGCCAAGACCAAGAACCCGCTCGAGATGTACCTCGCCGACATCTTCACCCTGCCCCCGAGCCTCGCCGGGTTGCCGGCGATCAGCGTGCCCGCGGGGCACGAGCAGGGCCTGCCGATCGGCATGCAGCTCACGGCGCCCGCGTTCTGCGAGGAGCGGCTGTTCCAGGTGGCCCACGCCTACGAGCAGGCGAGCCCGTGGAAGGACATGCATCCGGAGGTGTTGGGATGAGCACGAACTACGAAGCGGTGATCGGACTCGAGGTCCACGCCCAGCTCCTGACCCGCACCAAGATGTTCTGCGGGTGCTCGATCGCCTACGGCGCCCCTCCGAACACGCAGGTCTGCCCGGTCTGCCTCGGCCTGCCGGGCGCCCTGCCGGTGCCGAACCGCCAGGCCATCGAGCTCGCGATGCGCGCCGCGCTCAGCCTCGGGTGCACCGTGCGGACGTTCTCCCGCTTCGCACGGAAGAACTACTTCTACCCCGACCTCGCGAAGGGCTATCAGATCTCGCAGTTCGAGCTGCCCCTCAACGAGCACGGCCACCTCGAGATCACGACCTCGACCGGCACCAAGACCGCGGGCATCACCCGCATCCACGTCGAGGAGGACGCCGCCAAGAACCTCCACGGCATCGGCGCCGGCACCGACACGCTGGTGGACTTCAACCGCGCCGGCACCGCGCTCATCGAGATCGTGGGCGAGCCCGACCTGCGCTCGAGCGAGGAGGCGGAGCAGTACCTCAAGGCGCTGCGGGACGTGCTCATGTTCGCCGGCGTGAACGACGGCAACCTCGAGGAAGGCTCGTTCCGCTGCGACGCCAACGTGTCGATCCGCCCGGTGGGCAGCGAGACGTTCGGCACCCGCGTCGAGATCAAGAACATCAACTCGTTCCGCTTCGTCCGGAAGGCCATCGACTTCGAGCTCGCGCGGCAAGAAGCGCTCGTCTCGGCCGGCGGCAAGGTCGTCATGGAGACGCGGACCTGGAGCGATCCCCAGGGCCAGACGCTCTCGATGCGCAGCAAGGAACAGGCGCACGACTACCGGTACTTCGCCGACCCCGACCTGCCGCCGCTGGTCATCGATGCGCCGTGGCTCGCGCGGATCGCAGGCACGCTGCCGGAGGCGTTGCCGGCGCGGCGCGCCCGCTGGCAGGCCGCGCTCGGGCTGACGGCCTACGACGCCAGCGTGCTGACCTCGCACCCTGCCATCGCGGCGTGGTTCGAGGAGACGGTCGCCGCGACGGCCAAGCTCACCGGCAAGTCCGACGCGGAGCTCGGCAAGAAGGTCGCGAACTTCGTGCAGGCCGAGGTGCTCCGGGAGACGACCACGAGCGGACTCGAGGCCCAGTTCCCGGTGCCCTCCGACCGCGTCGCCGGGCTGCTCGCGCTGGTCGAGGACGGCACCATCAACGGCAAGATCGCCAAGGACGTCTTCGCCGACATGGTGAAGACCGGCAAGAGCGCCAAGCAGATCGTCGATGGCAAGGGCCTCGCGCAGGTCACCGACACCGCGGCCATCGAGGCCGTGGTGCGCGGCGTGGTGCAGGCGAACCTCAAGGAGGTCGAGAAGTACCGCGCCGGCAAGACCAGCGTGAAGGGCTTCTTCGTCGGTCAGATCATGAAGGCGACCCGGGGCACCGCGAACGCCGCCATCGTGAACGAGCTGCTCGACAAGGTCCTCGGCGAAGCCTGAGCGCGGTCCCACCGAGGACCGCGCCTCCCCGCCGCCCCGGGACTAGAGCAGCGCGCTCGCGGGCAAGGGCTCGGGACCGGCGGTCGAGAACGAGGAGTTCTCCGTCGGCGGTCCGCCAAGTCCGGGGAGCGACATGGAGTCGGGAATCGCCTGCAGGCTCGGCTGCCGGCTCCTCGCGTTCTGCTGGATCGCGATGACGCGCCTGGGGATCGCGGGCATCTGCGCTCGGTAGGACTCGTCCAGTCCAGAGAGGGTGTCGCCCACCAAGCTCACGCCGCTGGTGATCACGTTGTTGGTGGTGTAGGTCGCGACGTTGCCGATCTCGGCGAGGGCGGTGACGTTGCCGCTGAGCAGCAGGCCCGCCGCGATGGCGATGCCGACCGCCCCGATCGCGAGCTTGACCCCGAGCTTGGCGCCCCAGCTCATCGAACCCCATCCCCGCAAAGCGCCCTTGGCCAGTCCCCGACCGACCGACGTGTGCATGAACACCCCGCGGATTCCTTCACCGAGCGCGGCGGTGCACACGCCGAGCACCAGCGCGCCGAGCGCACCCGCCGGCCCGGCGATCGCAAACCCGATGAGCACGGAGAGGCCGAGCCTCGCAGCGCGCCCCAGCATCCGCGCCGCCGTCGGATGCGCCTTGGAGAACGCGCTCCAGCGGCTGGTCACCGGTGCGGCAAACCTCTGGATCGACGCCCCCGCGCGCGAAAGACCGCCTCCGGCCCAGGACGTGAACCGCTCCCACTTGCCCGGGGCCGCTTTGGACTGCGCCGGCTGCCCGGCGAGGCCCAGCGGGTCGATCGCGTTGCCGTACTGGTTGGCGACGTAGGCGTAGCCGGACATCGCCTCGCCCGCGCGCGAGACGCTGCTGCCGCCCAGCGTGTCGAACGAAGGATCGGCCGAGGTCCAGCGACCGATCGCCGGGTCGAGCTGTCGAAACCCGTACGCCCAGAGCCCGGAGCTCTCGTCCATCTCCTGGCTCGAGAAGCCGTACTCGTCGACGAACCCCGAGTGGTGCCGGACCGCGCCGCTCAGGTAGTACTGAACCTCCCCGAGCACCTGGCCGTCCTGCCCGGTCGCGAGGGTCGTCGAGCCGAGCCGGTCCTGATGCAGATAGGCCCGGTCGCCGCCGTCGAGCGTGAGCAGGCGGCGCGCTGCGCCCGAGAGCAGCCGCATCGCCTCGTCCGCATCGGGCGCCCCGTCGACGAGGCCGGCCGCCGTCGCCACCGACACCCACGCGTCCGCCGCGTTGATCTCGCCATCTCCCGCCACGAGCGGCGCCACGTCCGTGAGCACCTCGGCCTGCACCGCGTCGGTGCGAAGGCGGGCCAGCCGCAGCATCCCGAGCCGCGGGTAGACCGAGACGATGCCGTCGCGCACCTCGGCCTCGTTGCCGAGGTAGTACGTGACGCTGCCGTGCTCGACCTTCGCGATGCGGGCCGCGCCCGCGCCGTAGTAGAAGCGCCCGGTGGTCCCGGACGCGTCGGAGACCGACTCGAGCCGGCCCTGGTGGTCGTACGCGAGCGACGTCTCGCCGCGACGGGTCGTGTGCCCGGCCGCATCGAGGACGTACTCGAGCGCGCCCGCCTGCCGAACGGCGTTCGGGTGCACGGCGTCGTAGGCGAGCTCGCCCACGTGCGCGCGGCTCGCGTCCCCGAGGCTCGACACCGCGCTCGTGAGGCGGTCGCCGCGGTCGTACGCCAGCGCGAGCGTCTCCTCGGGGAGCGTGGCGTCGCCGAGCGTCGCCTGCGTCAGGCGGTACCACGCGTCGTACGTGAACTGCCCCGACATCGAGGGACGAGCCGCCTCCGGCTCGGAGGTGTCGAGCAGGCTCGTCACGTTGCCGACGCGGTCGCGACGGATGGACACGCCCTGCAGCACGCGCGCCGAATCCATCGTCTCGAGCGCCTCGAGGCGCCCCGAGTCGTCGTAGCTGCGCACCGAGCGGATGCCGTTCGCGTAGAACAGCGTCGTCATCCGACCCTGCGCGTCGAACCCGATGTCGTCGACGATGCCGCCGATGCCGGTCGGGCGGCTGCCCACATCGAACGTGTAGTCGAGCGAGATCCCGCCCGGGTATTCCGAGCGCGTCTTGCGACCGAGGCCGTCGTATTGATGCCGGATCTCGAAGCGGTGCCCGCCGATCGTACGAGCCTCCCTCTCCACGTTCCCGCGGACGTCGTAGGAGACCTCGTCCCGACCCACCCCGAGATCGCCGAGCGGAAACTCCGTCGACACGAGGCGACCGGCCGAGTGGTCGCAGCCCTCGCACGCCGGATCTTCGTCGAAGCGGAACTCGATCCGGGTGGCCGCTTCGGCGCTCGGATCCCACTCGGACACCCGACGCCCCAAGCCGTCGTAGGCGAAGGCGACCCGCTGCCCGCGCGCATCGGAGGTCTCGACGATGTGGCCCGCCGCGTCGTACGCGTAGCGGTGCTCGCCCCGGTCGGGATCGGACGACGTGAGCACGCGACCGAGGAGGTCGTAGGTCTGCGTGTGCTCGATGCCGTCCGGCGCCCGCACCGAGGCGAGGCGCCCCAGCGAGTCGTAGGTGAGCGTGAGACGCTCCACCGTGCCGTCGCCGAGGTCCCGGCCGACCGTCACCCGACGCTCGAGTCCGTCGTAGGTCTCGACCGAGGGGGTGTCGTGGTGCGGGCTCGAAGGGTCGTTGTCCTCGGCGTCGTAGCGCAGCGTCTGGAACGGACGGTGCACGATCCGGCTCTCCGAACGCGAGCCGTGCGTGCTCTCGCTCGCGTCGGTCGTCCGGACCATCCGCGCGAGACCGTCGTATTCGAACTCGTCGTAGGGCACGTCCGTCGGCGCGCTCATGTCGCACGCGCCGCTGCTGGCGAGGAACGGTTCGTAGCTGCGGACCGGACTGCCCCGGCGGTTGAGCACCTCGAAGCCCGAGACCTGGTAGCGCCCGTCCGCGAGCCGCGTCCGCGTCTGCACCGTGCGCCCCAGTCCGTCGAGGCACTGCACCTCCTCGAGGTCGGCCGGGCCGCCCACGCGGCTTCGGTTGCGCACGACGATGCGGCTCACTGGCGAGGCGAACTCGTAGACGTACTCCGTCGACGGCGTCGCCTCGGTGTCGCCCTGCCGCAGCAGCGCGAGCGGACGGCCGAAGGCATCGTACCGGTAGCGTTCGGAGATCCGGGCGCTCACCGGCGTTCCGTCCCGGACCAGCGTCCAGTCGGTCGATTCGCTGACCTGATAGGTCGACGGATCGTAGAGGTAATCTCGCCGGAGCGAGACGGGGGCCCCCTCTCGGTCGTGGAAGAGGTCCTCCACCCGGGCGATGCGAATCCCCAGCTCGTCCGGCACCGCGAGGCGACGGTACTCATCGGTGACCGCGAGCGAGCCCCGGGCGGTGATCTCCTCGACGACGTTGCCGTTCGCGTCGCGGCGGATCCGCATCGTGTCGAGCCACGTCGTCGCATCGACGCGGGTCCGCGCGCTCGTGGGGAGCCCGCGCGTGAGCTGTCCTTCGGGCAACCCCACGAAGTCCGGCCCGTCGTAGCGGACCTCGTCGACCGCCGCCAGACCCCCGGCCTCGCCGTAGGTCGTGCGGCGCACCGGGCGCCCCAGGATCCAGGCGTTGCCGGTCGCCGCGCCAGGAGTGATGAACGTCGAGTCGACGAATCGCTCGTCGCCGAGGCACTCGGCGCCGCACGGCCCGGAGCCCGGCGCACACACCCCGCAGGACCTCGGGTTTTCAGGCGGCCCGAGGTGCACCACGCCGTGCTCGACCGAGCGCGTCATCGCCCCGTAGCCGTCGCTCACCGTCTCGCTCCGGGTCGTGCGCCACTCCGCCTCGGGGACGCCCTCCTGCACGATCCTCTCGACCCGCGTCTGGCAGATCCGACGGACCGGGATGGGACCCATCGCGGTGGCCTCCGCGACCGGGCAGTCCGACCACGTCATGCGCAGCTCGACCAGGGGACTCCACGCGCCTGCGGAGCCGCCGAACGTCGCCGAGCGGAGCAGAAGACCGTAACGCTCCGCGTCCGTGACACCGAGGTCGTAATCGAAGACCGTGCGCGAACCGGTCTGCCCCTCGGCTTCGAGATCGGACTCGTCGATGCGCTCCACGTGGCCGAAGCCGCGGAATGCGCGGTTCACCCCGTCGTAGTACCCGTTCCGGTACACCACCGCGGAGGTGTCGTGCAGGCCCGTCGTCTCGTCGGCGAAGAGCCGGTTCCACGTGTCGGTGGCGACGACGATGTTCATCGCGTTCGGGAGCTTGTGCGCCCACGGTGCGGTGGCCGCGTCCCGCGCCTGCTGCAGCACCGACGTGCCGTACTCGATCTCCTGAACGCCTCCGAGCCCCGTCTCGACCCGGCTCAGCAGGTTCGGCCGGACCGGGAACAGCTCCAGGAACTGCACCCGGCCGTCCGTGATCCACACGATGTCGCTCGAGCCGCTGCCGTTCATGTCCGCGAACAGCACGAGCGAGCGCGTCAGGTCACGCAGGGGCAGGTCCCCCTCGACGTCCGCGGACGTCAGCGTCGCGGGCGGCGCGAAGCGCGCTCCGCCACGGTTCACCACGTACGTGACCGTGGTGTCGCCCACCAGCACCACGTCCGAGAGGCCATCGCCGTTGATGTCCTGCAGCTCGAGCTGCTCGAGCACCGACGCGCTGAAGCCGCTCACCGGGATCGACTGCCAGTCGGTCCAGCGCCCGAACCCGAGGCTCGTGCGGACCCGCACCTGGCTCGCGTCACTCGAGAACGCGACCGCGTCCTGAAGGCCATCACCGTTCATGTCCGCCAGCTGCAGCGAGGGGTCGGCGTCGAACATGGCCCCGAGCGGCTGCACGTCGCGGGACACGAACGCCGTGCCCGTGTTCACCCAGACCTGCGCCGAGTCCGCCGCCACCGTCCGCAGCAGGTCGATCCGCTTGTCGTCGTCGTAGTCGAGGAAGCGCACCCCCAGCGGATCCGAGTCACCGTCGCTGCCGAAGTCCGGCAGCGCGCTGTTCATCAGGCACGCGCGTCCGTTCCAGTCGCCCGACCCGTCGTTGCACAGCACCTGACCCAGGCGCGACGAGATCAGGTCCGTGAAGCCGTCGCCGTTGACGTCCAGCGGCTGCACGCCCGGCGTGCTCCCGCCCAGACGGAAGCCCGTGTCGGCGGGCGTCACCGTGCTGTCGTACGGAGCGCCGAAGCTCGGGCGGCCCGTGGCCGCGTCCATCCGCGTCGGAATGAAGCGGTGGCGACCATGCGCGAGGCTCGTGTCCAGGATGTCCGGCAGCGCGTCGCCGTCGATGTCGAGCAACGTCGCGGTGCCGTTGAGCAGGTTCACGCCGGTGGGCAGCGCGCCCATGTCCACCACGTACGGACCTTCACAGCCCGCGCACGGCCCACCCGTCAGCGAGCGCGAGTATCCGAACGTGAAGCGGACCGGCGACGTCGCGTCCCCGCGGCCCCGCTGCTCGATGCCGGCGAGCCGGCTCACCCCGCCCGAGGTCGCGTCCGACTCGTACGTCAGCAGGTAGCGCCGGAGCACCTCGGTGCCCGAGCGCACCTGCACCTCGCTCAGACGCTTCGTCAGCGAGAGCACGAACCCGGGCTCGCCCGTCACGATCGGGTCGGGTCGGTTCTCGTACCCGAATCGCACCACGAACTGCGGCCCGCTCGGCGTGTCCACGTACGACACCGCGTCGAGCAGCGAGGTCTCGCCGTCCTTGATGTAGCTGTAACGGATCGCGTGTCCCCAGACGTCCACGCTGGTCGTCAGGAGGTACCGGTACACCGCGCCCGAGGGCGTCTGCACGCGCGCCGTCCGCACCGGATTGCCCGCCTCGTCGGCGCCGTAGTAATCGACCGTCCCGTCCGGTCGCTCCCCGATCCAGTACCCCGCGCTGCCGTCCCCGCGGCTGCGCCACTGGTACCTCACGAACCCGCCCTCGCGGCGCGCGCGGTACACCGCCGAGCTCATGCCCGCGCTCACGCGCACGAGCTCGCTGCCCCCGTCCACCGCGAACTCGTCCGCCTCCGTGTACTCCGGCAGACCTCGCAGCCGCATGCGGTCGATCGAGGACACGCTCAGCGACCAGCCCACGCCGACCTCGCCCGAACCCGCCGACGACGAGTATCCGAGTCCGAGGCCCGGTGTGGCCCCGTCGAACCCCTGCGGCGACTCGATCGGGATCGAGTACGTCATCGAGCCCATGTTCACGTTGACGTCGACGTTGTCGCCGACCCCACCCACGGACCCTGGTCCATCGGGCAGCGACACCCGCTCGTCGGAGGCTCCGTGATCCGCCCGGAGCGCCGAGGGGACCGAGAGAACGACCAGCACGGTGAACACGACACGGGCGGCGATGTGCACGGGAGGAGTCTCCTTCGCTCGGGCGCCGCTCTGAACGCTCGACGAACAGGGAGCGGCGAGAAACGGACGGGAATACGTTAGCCGCCCGACGGATCGGCCGGCAAGGGCATGCTGATGACGCGGACGTCCCGCTGGGGGAACGGGATCTCGATCCCCGCCCCCGCCAGCGCATCGTGCACCTGCAGCCCGACCACGCTCTTGAGGCGCACGGCTTCCGCGAAATCTGGCGCCCAGAACTGCAGCACGAAGTCGAGCGAGCTGTCCCCGAACCCCTCGAAGAGCACATTCCCGCGCAGCACCTCGGAGTTCGCGGACGCGACGCCGCGCAGCACCTCGAGCGTGCGCTGGAGATCGGTTCCGTACGCCACACCGACGCGGACCTCCACGCGCCGCTTCCGATCCGAGAGCGTCCAGTTGACCACCTCGCGGCTCAGCAGGCTCTCGTTGGGAACGATGACCTCCGCACCATCGAGGCCGCGCACGGTGCTCGAGCGCAGCCCGATCCGATCCACGCGTCCGACGAGCGCCCCGACCTCGATGAAATCTCCGAGCCGCACCGGGCGCTCGAGCATCAGCACGACCCCGGCGATCACGTTCGCGACGAGGTGCTGCAGGCCGAAGCCGATGCCGACCCCGAGGGCCCCGGCGACCAGCGCGATGTGGCTCGCGTCGATCCCGAGCGACGCCATCGCGAGCAGCAAGCCGATGCCGACGATGACGTAACGGCTCAGCCCCGAGATCGCGCCGTCGATGCCCGGCTCGAGCGCGAGACGGGGCAGCACATCGACCTCGAGGACGAAGCGGACGATCCGGGCCAGGAGCACCGTCACCGCGAGGATGAAGAGCGAGAGCCCGACCGCCCCGACCGACAACGCGAGGGTTCCCACCCGCCACTCCACGGACACCACGTCGTTCGCCCACTCCGAGAGCGCTGCCGAGAGCTCGAACCCTTCGAGCGTGCCCCAGGTCCACAGCAGCGCCGCCCCGATCCGGACCAGCCCGATCGAGCGTCTCTGCACGAGCTCACCGTGGAGCTCGATGGCCCTCGACCACCGCCCTGCCGGACTGCGGGCAATGCGGACGATCACCGCCTCCGCGATCGTCGCGCACCCGCAGAGCACGAGGGCCCCATGCACGCTCCCCCCCGCGCCGCGCATGAGCACCGCCGCGAGCCCCGTGAAGCCGAGGACGTTGACGCCGAGCGCGGCCGCAGCGACCAGACCCGAGGCGACGGCGAGCGCGCGCACGGCGCGGAACGCGAGACCGCGTTCGCCGGCCGAGGCCCCGACGCGACCGGCGCCGCGGCCCCATCCCGCGAGCACGGCGAGGACCGCGACGCACTCGACGAGGAGCAGCGCGCGGCGAAGCCCGCCGCCCTCGAAGGCCATGCCCTCGAGGTGGTTCCCCACGAGCCACGCGAGCGTCCACGGCAAGAGCCCGCGCGCCGCGGGCGGGGCGAGCATCGCGAGCACCCGCGCGAGGGGCAGCAGCCCGACGAAGAAGAACACGTCGTAGAGCAGGACCGGCGCCTCGTCCGCGAGCAGCGGCGCGAGCGTGAGCGTGACGAGCCCCGCGGCCGCGAAGGGACGCGCAGCGAGCGGATCGGCCACGCCCTCCTCCGGGGTCGGCGCGCGGAGGACACGCCACCCGCCGAGCGCCGCGAACGCGAGCGAGAGCGCGGCGAGCAGCGCGAAGAGCCCGACCAGGGCTCCGCCTTGCTCCACGAGCATCACGTCGGCCTGCCCCGTGCGCTCGGCCCACCCCTCCGCCGCCTGCGCGGCGAGCGAGGCCCCGCGCGAGGACGAAGGCTCGAGCCGCTGCCAGAGCGGGGGCGCGTCGCGGAGGAAGACCCGCTCGCGCGCCGAGGACGACGCCGCGCGGATCTGATCGGTCACGTCGGCGACGGTGAACTGGAGCGCCGATGCGCGGTCCTCGAGCCCGACGACGGTCGCGCGCTCGCGCTCGAGGGCGTCCACCGAGGCCCGCACCTGCTCGAGCGCCGCGAGGCTCTGCGCGTGACGGACCGAAGCCGCCTCCGAGGCGCCCGTGCTGTCGCGGATTCCGCGCCACGCGCGCCGCAGCCCCACCAGCTCCCCGAGCGCCGCATCGAGCGACGCCTCGCGCTCCGAGAGCGTCGTCATCCACGTGTCGAGCCGCGTGCCGAAGCGCCGCCAGGACTGCCGCAGGTCGGCCAGTTCGCGCTGCGACATGCGCGGAATGCGCGCGAGCTGGGCGGGTGCCGCGAGCGATTCCACGCCCTGCGCGACCCGCGGCAAGCGCCGGGCGATGCCCGAGACATCGCGGTCGGGGCGCGCGAGCGGACGGGCGCGCTGCAGGGCCGCGCGGGTCTGCGTCGCGAGCGCCCCGAGGCGACCGCCGCCGGGCCTCTGCACCGCCGGCGTCTCGGCCTCGGACGGCGCGGCCTCCGACGGCGCGGCCTCCGACGGCGCGGCCTCCGACGGCGCGGCCTCCGACGGC
>CAIKNO010000365.1 GCA_903828805.1 uncultured Sandaracinus sp.
CAGCGGAACCGACCGCCCGGGGCGCTTCCTCTCTCTCCCTCGCATCCCGCGGCCACACCGCGTAGGGTCCGCGCATGCGCTTCACCCGTGCCGAGTTCATCGCCCTGCTCGACCGCGCCGTCGCGGCCTGGAACCGCGGAGACGCCCTCGCCGTGGCCGCGTGTTTCGACGAGGCCGTGGAGTACGCCGACCCCTATCGCTACCGATTCACGGGGCGCAGCGCGCTCGTGCCGTTCTTCGAGCCCCCCGCGGGCGGTCACCGGGTCGAGGTCCACACCCGTCTTTGGGACGCCGACGCACAGACCGGTGTCATCGAATACACCTACGAGGGCCATCACAGATATCACGGCGCGGCCTTGGTCGAGATCGGCCCCGGGGGTCTCATCCGCGGCTGGCGGGAGTGGCAGCACCAGGACGACACGACGGATTGGCCCACGCGCCGGGGCGGACCCCCGCCTGACGCCGCGCTGGTGACCGGCCTCGACCACGTGCAGCTCGCCATGCCCCCGGGCGGAGAGGCGGCGGCGCGGGCGTTCTACGGCGGTGTATTCGGTCTGCGAGAGGTCCCAAAACCGAGCGAGCTCGCGGCCCGCGGGGGCGTGTGGTTCGCGGGCCGTGCGGTGGCGATTCACCTGGGCGTCGAGCGCGACTTTCGACCCGCGCGGAAGGCCCATCCCGGCCTGCTCGTCGACGACCTTCAGGCGGTCCGCGCCCGGTTGGCGTCCGCCGGGAGCATCTGGACCGAGGGTGACGGGGTCGACGTGCGCCGCATCTTCGTCGACGACCCCTTCGGCAACCGGCTGGAGTTGATCGACGCCGCGGACGCGGGGTTCAGCCTTCGACCGGGTGCGGGGGCGACCTGACGCGCGCCGCGTCTCACCGCGCAACGCGCCCCTCGCCGTGGTATCCTGGCGGTCATGAGCGAAGCCGCACGCAAACGCCCCACGTACGCGGACATCGAGGCCCTGCCGCCGCACCTCCGGGGCGAAATCCTCGCCGGTGAGCTGGTGGTCAGTCCGCGGCCCGCGCCGCCCCATGCCCGCGCCGCCTCGGCGCTCGGCGGCGTTCTGTACCCCTTCGACCGCGATGGCGGGGATGGTCCCGGCGGCTGGTGGATCGACGACGAGCCGGAGTTGCACCTGGACGTCGACCCTGACTTTCCGGTGGTCGTCCCGGATCTCGCCGGTTGGCGCACCGAGCGCCTGCCCACGCTGCCGGAGACCGTGGCATACACCGTCCGGCCGGACTGGGTGTGCGAGGTGCTCTCGCCGTCGACGGCCGCGGACGATCGCAAGCTCAAGATGCCGTTCTACGCGGCCGCGGGCATCGCCCACCTCTGGCTCATCGACCCCCTGGCCATGACGCTGGAGGCCTACCGCCTCGCGGGAGAGCGCTGGCTCCTGCTGCGCACCTGGGCGGGTGAAGATCGCGTCCGCGCCGAGCCGTTCGTGGCGATCGAGCTGCGCCTCGCGGCACTGTGGGGTGGTCGCAAGCCGCCGTCGCGCCGCACGGTTTGAGGCGGTCCCGGGTCCGGGCGGCCACGGCCCCGCTCGGAGATGCGGCGGACAGGGCGATTGGCTACGATGTCGGCATGGCCCACCGCCCGAGCATTCGTTTCAGCGCTCCGACGACGATGACCCGGTCGTGGGCGCGCGCGGCCGGTGTGATGGCGATGGTGGTGGTCGGTGGGTGCTCGGAGCATACGGAGTCTTGCAACAAATGCTCTTGGACGGATGTCTTTTTCGAGGGGGATTGCCCGGTCACGGATGGCCTGATTCTCTACGAAATCGTGATCCAC
>CAIKNO010000366.1 GCA_903828805.1 uncultured Sandaracinus sp.
CAGGAGTTCCGCCCCGGCTCTCGCGCCAACGAGCAAGCGCCCATCGCCCGCGAGAACCAAAGGACTGCCGCACAGGCCCTCCCCCGTGTCCCAGCAAGGAGATGGGATTTCGACCGGGCCGACCAACGGTCCTCGGAGCCTCGCGACCCGGACCTGCGGATGGGCTCGGTCTCCGCTCCACGCGACCAAGGTCGTTCCGGAAGCGTGAGCGACAGCGAAATGGTGTGCCTCGGTCGCCACCGTCTGCGATTCGCCACAGCCCGCCGCCGAACACGCCCAACGCACGAGCGCGTGGTCACGGCCAAGGGCCACGACATCGACCCCGTCCGTCGTGGGCGCGCAGGCGATGGCGTCGTCGCCTGCGTCGGCGCCGAGGACGGGCGGCCGAAGCGGGAGAACGACGTGCGCGACCACGGGGCTGTCGGGCATCACGATGGCGACGCCGTCGAGCGTGGCCACCACACTCCACCCGCCGCACGGAACGATGACGGTCTGACCCCGCTGCACCCGCATCGACCCAAGTGGGATCGGGGCACCTCGATCGCGCCGGAGGGTCGCCTCGCCGTCGGCGTCCTCGACGACCCACTCCGGACCGCTCTCCCCCAACACAGCGTCCGACGGCCTTCCGAGCGGCAGGAACGCCATCGGCGGGCGGAGGGGCAACGCATCGTCGGCCGGGGTGTCCTCTGGCGCGGGCGCCTCCGCGGTCAACGAGAACCGACGAAACTCGGTCTCGTTTCCTTGATCTCCCGCGCGCGCGAGGAGCCATGCCTCGTCTCGCGTGACCCGGATCGACCGGTCGAGCCGCATCGACGGATGCCCCTCCACACGGAACTGTGGCAGTGGCTCCGAGGTGCCTTCGGCGAGCATTCCGAGTGCGCTCCGACGCTTCGCGCACCGATGACCATCATCTGCGCATGCAGATTCTCGGGTGGCCCACACCAACCACGTGCCGGCCGGCCCCGACGTCAGGCCTCTCACGGAAGGCGGGCGAGCGACCCTCAGGGTGTCGACGTGCCCCGCCCGTTCGAGCACCTCCTCGACGTGGCGCGCATCCAGCCCGGCGATGCGGAGCGCACCGTGTTCGAGCGTGGCGGTGAACGCGCCGCCTCGGTCGATGTTCATCGGCACCCGGGAGGGTGATGCGACGAGCGCGCTCGCCGGCAGCAGCACGGCCTGAGCGCCGGGATTCACAGCCAAGTCGGAGGCTTCGAGCACGGTCGCGAGGGACGCTCGCAGTTGAGCGACCGCGCGGAGCGGACGGTCGGGAACCTGGCCGAGGCCCTGCCTTCCGTTCGCGGCATTCCGCAACCGCGAGAGGTCCCCCAGTTCGGCCTCCGCGAGGTCCACGGCCCGGCGAAGGTCCTCCTCGGCCTGCTTTGGGGAAGGAAACAGGAACAGCGATGGAGCAGGCCGGAGCGCTTGGAGCGCCGGCGCACACCGGGCCGGCCAATCGGCGGCCGCCCTGGCGACCTGCTCGGCGAAGTGCTCGCGGTCTCCCGTCGGAAGGGCGAGACCACCCCCTGGAACGGCGTCCCCGCCGTAGAGGCACGCTGCGACCGCCGAGAACCCTTCGGCCGACGCCTGGGCACGGATTCGACCCCGGGCGTAGGGAACGCCCAGCAGAACGACCGCGAGAACGACGTTGAGGACGACGGCGGTCCACGTCGAACGGCGATGCGGATGGAACGTTCGCTCGGCTTCCTGTTCGATCTCGTCCACGAACGAACCTCGTCGTCGCCCTTCTCGCCGGCCTCCGAGGATGCGGCGTGGCCGGCCCGCGTGCCCACACCTATACTCGGGATGCGAAAGCCTGGGCAGTGTCCCACCCAGGATGGACCTCCTCGATGACCTCTCCTCGACAGCCCTTCTGGAAGACTCGCATCGCGCAGGCGAGCCTTGCGCTCGCGGCGCTCGGCATGGCCGTCGGCCTGACGACGTGGTGGCCGGGCCGCAACGGTCTCGACCTCGACATCGACAGCTCCGCCCGGGCGCAGGAAGTGCGCAGCCGAGAGCCGTACGACCTCACCCAGCTCTCGGTGATGAACCGGGTGATCCTCCAGGTGAAGGACCAGTACGTCGATCCAGAACGGGTCAGCCCGCAGCGAATGCTGCTCGGCGGTCTGAATGCCGTGCAGCAAGCGGTGGCCCCGGTCCTCGTCCACTACGAGAACGGCGCCCCGACCGCCGTGGTGCAGGTCTACGGCGCGCGCCGAGAGTTCCGGGTCGACGACGTCACCAGCCCCTGGGCGCTGAGCCATCGATGGCGGGAGGTCTTCGGATTCCTTCAGGAGCACCTCCACGACGAGGACATCGAGCTCCGGGACATCGAGTACGCCGCGATCAACGGAATGCTTCGGACCCTCGACCCGCACTCGCTGCTCCTCGATCCCGAGACGTACTCGGAGATGCAGATGAGTACGCGGGGGGAGTTCGGGGGGCTGGGTATCGTGATCTCGATCCGCGAGGGTCAGCTCACCATCATCCGGCCGATGCCGGAGACCCCCGCCGCGCGCGCCGGCCTTCGACGCCGAGATCGTATCGTCAGGATCGGCGAGGAAAGCACGCTCAACATGCCCCTCGAGGACGCGGTGTCGCGGCTTCGCGGTGCGCCGGGGTCGACCGTTCAGGTGTGGGTCACGCGCGAGGGCGAAGGGGGCTGGACGGACCCACGGGCCTTCCCGCTGGTCCGAGCGGTCATCCACATCGAGTCCGTCGAGTCGCGGATGCTCGGCGATGGGATCGGCTACGTCTCGATCAACTCGTTCCAGGGGAACACGTTCGAGGACATGCAGCGGGCGCTCGCTCAGCTCCACGCGCAGGGGATGCAGGGGCTGGTCCTCGACCTCCGGGACGACCCGGGAGGCCTGCTCGACCAAGCGGTGCGGGTCGCGGATGCATTCCTGGAGTCGGGCGTCATCGTGACGACCAGTTCGAGCGACCCCTCGCAACGCGATGAGCGAAGCGCTCGCCGCGAGGGCACGGAGCCGAACTATCCGATGATCGTCCTGGTCAACGGCGGTTCCGCGAGCGCGAGCGAGATCGTCGCCGGTGCGCTGAAGAACCACGAGCGTGCGCTGATCGTCGGACAGCGCACGTTTGGCAAGGGTTCCGTACAGGTTCTCTACAACTACGACGACGGCTCGGCGCTGAAGCTGACCATCGCTCAGTACCTCACGCCTGGAGACGTCTCGATCCAGGGCGTCGGCATCGTGCCGGACATCGCGATCGATCCGATGACGGTCGACCCCACGGACCTCGACCTCGAGGTGGACCAGGGGTACGTCCGCGAGGCCGATCTCCAGCAACACCTGACCAACTCGAGCGTCCGGACGGCGGAGCAGAGCAGCGTGGTGATGCGCTACTACCTTCCGAGCGAGACCCGAGAACGCCTTCGAGAGGCTCGCCCCGAGGACCAGGAGGAGAACCAGCAGGAAGATGAATTTCTGCTTCGATTCTCGCGCGAGGTGCTCGCCCACGCGGCGAGACAGGGAGCCCCTGCACGCACGACCCGAAGGGCGATGCTGGAAGACGCTCAGAGCGTCGTCGATCGCTCGCGGGGCCAGGAGATGCAGAGCGTCGAGCGCGAACTGACCGCGCTCGGCGTGGACTGGACCGAGGGGACGGATCAGGGGCCGAGTTCCGCTTCAGTGCAGGTGTCGACGAACGCCGAGGGGAATGAAGTTCTGGCGGGTGAGCCCTTCGAACTCGTGGTCCGCGTCACGAACACGGGAACGGCGCCACTCTTTCGACTGAGGGCTCAATCGCATAGCGATTTCGGCCTGTACAACCAGCGAGAGTTCGTCTTCGGTCGCGTCGACCCCGGACAGACGCGCGAATGGCGCACGACGCTCGGCATCTGCGCGACGGAGTCCGGGCAGCGGCGTTGTACGATCCCCCGAGAGGTCGTCGACCGCGCCGACGGGATTCGAGTGGAGTTCTCCGAGGCCCACGGCCACGCGCCCGCGGCCGCGGAGATCCGCACGACCGTTCGCGGTCTTCCACGCCCCCTGTTCGCCTACGACGTGCAGGTCGCGGACGACGTGCGCGGGAACGGAGACGGGCGCGTTCAGAGGGGCGAGACCGCCAGCGTCTACCTCCGGGTCCGAAACACCGGTCTCGGACGCACCTACGATGGACAGGCGAGCCTTCAGAGCCGCGCTGGAGAGGGCGTCCTCCTCCATGCGGGGCGCTTCGAGCTCGAGACCATCGAGCCCGGCCAAGAGCGGTTGGTGCGGTTCACCTTCGAGGTGCTGCCCGATTTCGCCGGGGACTCCGTTCGCCTGGACGCGCGGGTGGCTGACTCGGAGCTTCGAGAACTGATGGTCGAGCGCGTCGACGTGCCGATCGCGGCCTCCGCCGGCTCCGCAGCGCCGGCGGCCCGCCGCGGTCGCGTCACGATCCGCGACGGCGCGACCGTCCGGGAAGGCCCTGGGGAGTCGCACGTCTTCGCTCGCATCAGCGGCGGCGCTCTCGCCCTGCCCGCGCAGGCCGAACTCTCCGGGTTCGTCCGTGTGGACGCCGGTGACGGCCGGCCGGGCTGGGTCGCGACGGCCGACGTCGTTTCCGGTGGCGGCGATTCGGCCGCGCAGTTGCAGTGGGTCCTCGACCACATGCCTCCCCGGATCGAAGTCGAGGGAGCACCGGTCCACGTGACGACCGAGGACCACCTGCCGGTTCACGCGATCGTCCGTGATGACACGCTCGTTCGCGACGCCTACGTCTACGTGGGAACCAGGAAGGTCTTCTACGTTTCGAACCGGGACTCGACGACACCGCAGCAGGTCCGGATCGACACGGACGTCCCTCTTCGGCCCGGGATCAACGTCGTGATCCTGGTGGCGCGCGAAAGCGATGAGTCGGTCTCGCGTCGAACGTTCATCGTACGTCGCGATGCGCCAGACGGGCACCTGCTCGAGACGCCACACTCTGGGGACGACTGGTTCCGGCTTGGCGTTGACGACGAGGCTTCGGAGGACTGAGACACGCCAGGCCCCGCCACAACTCTCAGATCGTTCGAAAGAGACGTCGCCGGCATCGCTCGCGCCCGGATCCAACAGGAAAGGGCGCGGGGAGCCCCATGCTCGAAGTCCCGATTCCCGTGGGACTTTACATGAGGTCTCAACGATGGTATGGGCGACCTTGTTCCGGTGCGGAATTCGTCCGCGAAGGGGAGGCAGCAGGTGGCAAGCAGCACCCGGAGTTCCAAGGTGTCCAAGAACGGAAAGGCGGTCGCGTCCGCCGCCGCCAAGCGGCAAGCCGTGTCCGGAGCCTCGGCTCGAGGAACAGGCAACACCGCTGGTCGGACGCTGGGCCCCTCTGGGAAAGCCACCGTGACGAAGGTCGCACCCAAGTCGGCCGCCACCAGCACGGTCGCAGGGCGTACGGGCAGACCAGCGCCTGTCCCGGTGTCCGCGCCGACCAAGACTTCCGCACCCGCCAAGGCTTCCGCGCCCACCAAGGCTTCCGCACCCGCCAAGGCTTCCGCGCCCGCCAAGGCTTCCGCACCCGCCAAGGCTTCCGCGCCCGCCAAGGCTTCCGCGCCCGCCAAGACTTCCGCGCCGACCAAGGCTTCCGCGCCCGCCAAGACTTCCGCGCCGACCAAGGCTTCCGCGTCCGCCAAGGGATCGGCGACGACTCAAGGATCTTCGTCGAGCGATGCCGTCGACGCCGCGGCCACCAAGCCGACATCCGGGCGGCTCATCGCCCGTGCGCCGGTGGGAGCCGATGAACTGAAGCAGAAGATCGGTGCCCTGGCGACCGCCACCAACCAGATCCGCACCCTGAAGCGCTCCATGCAGCGCAGCTTCTACGAGGTCGGCCTCATCCTTCAGGACATCGACGCGCGGAAGCTGTACGAGGTGAAGGGCTACGGCTCGTTCGAATCGTTCCTCGAGCGGGAGATCGACCTGGGCAAGACTCTTGGCCTGCGGCTGACGAGGATTGTTCAGGTATTCCAGAAGGCGCCCGCGATCTCTGCTGGGCTCGAGCGGGTCCTGGGGGCCGTCGCGGCGTTCGACGGCGAACCCGATTCTGCAGGCGTTCTTCCGGGCACAACTTCATCCTCGAGCGGCGGATTCCGATCTCCGATTCCGTTCCACAAGCAGTGACGTCACCTTCGGCCCCGTTCGGCCGGGTGGCCTCGGACTCGCTTCGGAGCTAGGCGGCGACCGTGCTCGCTCTGCTGGCAGCGTTCGCCTGTGTGTTGGCGAACGGGTTCTTCGTCGGTGCGGAGTTCGCGCTCGCGAAAGTACGCCCCACGGCATTGGAGTCGCTCGCGCGAAAGGGAGACGCGTCGGCCGTCCGTGCACTCGGGATCACGCGCAACATGTAC
Source organism: uncultured Sandaracinus sp. (assembly GCA_903828805.1). Taxonomy (GTDB): domain Bacteria; phylum Myxococcota_A; class Polyangia; order Polyangiales; family Sandaracinaceae; genus Sandaracinus. The sequence goes on from CAIKNO010000366.1 coordinate 6,335, forward strand.
GCGTACCTGTCTGCCACCCAGCTGGGGATCACCCTCGCCTCCTTGGGCCTCGGGTGGCTGGGCGAGCCGGCGATGTCGGGGATCCTTCGGCCCCCGCTCCGTTGGATCGGGCTGAGTCCTCCCACCGCCGACGGGGTTGCGGTCGCGCTGGGATTCGCCTTGATCTCGGCCCTCCACATCGTCATCGGCGAGCTCGTCCCCAAGTCGCTCTCGCTCCAGCGGCCCGAACAGATGGCGCGTCTGAGTTCGTGGTTGCTGACCGCGTTCTACTCCGTGTCGTTTCCGGCGCTGTGGATCCTGAACGGGATGTCGCAGTGGGTCCTCCGGTTGATGGGCCTTCCGGCGCCAGCGCACGCCGAAGGGAAGCTGTCGCACGAAGAACTTCGGCTCGTGATCCAGGCTTCCTTCGACGACGTGGAGGACAAGAAGCGGGATCTCCTCGAGCGTGTGCTGCGGACGACCGACCGCCCCGTCAGGGCCATCATGGTGCCGCGGGTGGACATGGAGATCCTGTCGCTCCGCGACTCCTACGATGCATGGATGGCGAAGGTGCGCCGATACGGCTTCAGCCGTTATCCCGTCAGCGAGACCGGCGACCCCGATCACGTGGTCGGCTACGTCTACGTGAAGGACCTGCTGATGAGCAGCACCCGCGAGAAGGCACCTTCGATCGCCTCTCTCAAGCGCGACATCCTCATCGTTCCGGAGAGTCGGACGGCAGGCGAGGTCCTCGAAGAGTTCCAGCGGACGAAGATCCCTTTCGCCCTCGTCGTCGATGAGTACGGCGGCACGGCCGGTCTCGTGACCCTCGAAGATGTGGTGACCGAACTCGTCGGCGAGATGCAGGATGAGATCACTTCGGGGATCTCGACACGCTTCTCGGTTGCCGAGGACGGCTCCGTGATCGCCGACGGCAATGTGCCGGTGGACGAGATCGAACTGGGCGGACAGCATCTTCCGCCGCTCGAGAACGCCGACACGGTCGGAGGGTACGTGCTGGCGAGTCTCGGGCGACTCGCCAGTCCAGGCGACATCATCGAACTTGGCCAGTGGGAAGGCGTCGTCGAAGACGTTCGCGCGCGGCGCGTGCACCGGGTGCGCTTCAGGCTCCGCGCCGATGCGGGAACGCCACCGATCTCGTCGAACGGCGCGTGAGCCTCGGGCTGGGCCCGCCACCGTCCAGAAGTCGGGTTGCGTCATCGCACCGGGTGGCGGGTTCATGCGACCTTCTTCCGTCTAGAAACGGCCGTCGGGCGCGACCGGGAGGCTGGTACGACCTCCTTCGATGAGAGGCCTCGTCGGCGACGTCTCGAGGCATGCGCCCCCCCGCAGGCTCCGACGTCATCGAGTTCGCCCATCGAGGGAACCGGTGCACGAACGACGGCGTCGCGATACCTTC
>CAIKNO010000367.1 GCA_903828805.1 uncultured Sandaracinus sp.
CGGCGCGGGTCCGCGCGCCGGTGTCCATCTGCTGGTGGCCTCGCGCTGGTTCGCGGCCCTCTCCGGCCGCGCGTTCGTGACACCCGACGATGTGCGCCGCGCGGTCGGGCCCGTCCTCGCGCATCGCCTCGTCGTGGCCCCCGAGGTGGAGCTCGACGGGCAGACCGCGATGGACGTGACGGAGCGGATCGCCGCGACGGTGGAGGTCCCCCGCTGATGCCTCGGCGCGCGCGCATCGTCGCGGGTCCGCGGCTCGCCCCGGCGGCGGTCGCGGGACTCCCGCTCGCGCTGGGCGGGGGCGCCGTCGGACTCTCGGCCTGCCTGGCGTTCGACGCGGTGTTGATGCTCGGCGCCGCGATCGAAGGCCGAAGCCTCGCCTCGAGGGTCCCGACGCTCGAGCGACGGGTGGCCCCGCAGCTTCGGCATGGGGTGGCCCACACCGTCGTCCTGCGCGTGCACAACCCGACCCCTCGGACGGTCCGCGTCTGCGTCCGGGACGACCTCCCCGAAGGGTGGGAGGCGGAGCCGGCCGAGCACCGCGTGGAGCTTCCGCCGTGGGCGCACCGGGACCTCTCGTACACCGTCGTTCCGCCGCGGCGCGGCCGCGCGTCGTTCGGCGCGCTGCACGTCCGGATCGACGGTCCCCTCGGGCTCGGCGCCGCCATCGTCGAGATCGAGGCCGCGACCGAGATCAAGGTCGTCCCGAGCGTGGCCGGGGCGTCGAGGACGGACCTCGCGGCGCGCACCGGGGTGCTGCAAGCAGGCGGGGTGCGCCCGGTGCGACGGCCCGGAGGGGGCGGAGAATTCTCGCATCTGCGCGAGTACGTGAAGGGCGATCCCTTCCGGGACCTCGACTGGAAGTCCAGCGCACGTCGGCAGCGTCCCGTCACCCGCGTGCTGCAGGAGGAGCGGAGTCAACAGGTCGTGCTCGCGCTCGACGTCGGGCGGATGATGGCCACCCGACTCGACGATGGAGCGGCGGCGGGGGGCGTCTCCCGCACCAAGCTCGACCATGCCATCCAGGCCGCGCTGCGCCTGTCGCAGGTCGCGATGCGGCACGGCGATCGCGTGGGGCTCGTCGTCTTCGCGGGCGAGGTGAGGGCGTTCGTGCCTCCGTCGCGCGGCCCCGTGCAGCAGCGCCGCTTGCTCGACGCGCTGCACGCCGTCGAGGCCGAGCCGGTGCACGTCGACTTCCGACGCTTCGTCGAGTTCACGAGGGAACGCGTGCCGCGTCGCTCCCTGGTGGTCATCTTCAGCGACCTGCTAGACGAAGCGTACGCAGGGCCTCTCGCGGAGCACGCCGCGGTGCTGCGGACGCGCCACCTGGCGATGTGCGTCACGATGCACGACCCGGTGGCCGAAGCCCTCGCGGTGCAGCCTCCGAACCGTCTCGGGGACGTCTACGAGCGGGCCGCGGCGGCCGATCTGCTCGCGGAGCGACGGGCGGTCGAGGCGAGACTCCGGCATGCCGGCGTGGCCGTCGTCTCGGCGTCCGCCGGGGAGCTCGCGGTCGCGACCCTGGGTCGCTACCTCGAGATCAAGGCCCGCCACGCGCTCTGAAAGGGGGCCTGCGTCGCCGGGCGTGCCTGCGGGTTCGTCTCCGTGCACGCTTCGGGCGTGTCGTCCATCCGGCCCACGTCCACTGCGCCGCTCTCGCCTCCCGAACTCGAGCGCGCGCTCGGCGAGCTCGACGGTTGGCGGCACGATGGTCGTGCGCTGCGCAAGACCCTGCGCTTCTCGAGTCATCCCGAGGCCATCGCCTTCCTCGTGCGCCTCGCGTTCGTCGCCGAGGCGCAGGGGCATCACGCGGAGATCCGGAACGTGTACGCGACGGTGGAGCTGACCTTGACCACGCACGACGCCGGCGACGTCGTGACGGAACAGGATGTCCGCCTCGCGCGGGCGATCGACGGGCTCTCGCGCATCCCGTGAGCTCATCGCGGCCGCGGGAGGCCGCTCCCGGAGCGGGACTACGACGGAGCTTCCGGGCGTGTACGTAGGCTCCTGATGCAGAGCCTGGTCGACGTTCGTGAACCCGTGTCGAGTCCGCGCCGGATCCGCTTCGAGCGACGGAAGGTTTGTCCGGGGTGTCGCTCCGCGCACGCGAACGTCGCCTGGCGGGGACGGTTCTCGGACGAGCCCGTCCGCTCGTGGCTCGCGTGGCATCACTACGCCGCCGACGTCGGGTTCGAGGTGGGCGACGCGCCGATCGACCTGGCGCGATGCGCGCGATGCAGCCTCCTCTTCCATCGATTCGTCCCGGATGGGCCGTCCCTGTCGCGGCTCTACGGCACGTGGATCGACGACGTCCAGATCGAGCGCTTCGAGCGGGAGCAGGGCGGGCTCGGGCCCTCGCAGACCCGCTTCGAACGCGCCCGGAGCATGCATCGCCGCCTGCTGCGTCTGCACCGCCTCGCGGGCTCACCGTTCCCGTTCCGCGTGCTCGACTTCGGGTGCGGCGATGGGGTCACCCTCGACGTGGCCGATGGCCTCGGCTTCGAGGCGTGGGGCGTCGACCCCAGCGTCACCCGAACGGGCCGCGCCCGGGGAGGCGTGCGACGGATCCTGCCGAGTGCCGAGGCATTGCAGGAACTCGGGCAGCCCTTCGACGCCGTGATGCTCATCGAGGTGCTCGAGCACCTGGTGGACCCGCTCGGCACGCTCGAGGCGCTCGCGCGGCTGGTGCGGCCCGGCGGCGCGTTGCTCGTGGAGGTGCCCGATGCCCGAGGATGGAGGGGGCCGCCTCGGACCTTCGAGGCGCTGCGGGTGGTGCAGCCCCTCGAGCACCTGAACGCGTTCACCCCCGAGGTCCTGGCGCGCACGTGCCGCGCCGCGGGCTTCGTGCCGGCGCCGCGCTTCGCGTGGTCGATGCGCGGCGAGGGGCCCCGGGGGCTGGCCTCGGAGCTCGTGTCGTCCCTGCGTCCGGTCGGGACCCGCCAGTACTTCTCACGCAGCTGACGGCCGCGTCTTGCGCAGGTCCTCGAGCTCCCGGAGCACCGTCTCGAGACGATCGAGCGGATCGCCCGCCAACTCGACTCCGAACCGGCGCGTGAGCTTCATGTCGGGGCTGAGGCGCCAGGGGCTGCGGGGGAGCGCCACCTTGGCCATCACCTTCGCGGGGTCGAGGATCGTGTCCTCTCGGAGGTGCAGAGTCACCCGCTCCCGCGTCGCCTCGCATCCGAGGACCTGCATCGCGCGCAGCACGGTCCGCAGCCCCATGGCCCGGACGTAGGTGAGGGCCGTGGGCGGCGGCGGTCCGAACCGGTCTTCCAGCTCCGCGGCGAGGTCCGCGACGTCCGATTCGGACTCGGCGCTCGCGAACCGCTTGTAGAACGAGAGCCGAAGGCCGACGTCGGCCACGTAGTCCTCGGCGAGGTAGAGGGGGCGTCTCGAGCGTGAGCTCCGTCTCGGCAGCCCGCACGACGGGCTCTCCCCGCAGCTGCGCGACGGCCTCCTCGAGCATGTGCAGGAACAGATCGAAGCCCACGGCGGTGACGTTGCCGCTCTGCTCCGCGCCGAGGACGTCGCCGGCGCCGCGCAACTCCATGTCGAGCGAGGCGACCTGGAAGCCGGCGCCGAGCTCGCTGAACCGTTCGAGCGCCTCGATCCGCGCGCGGGCGTCCTCGGTCAGCGTGTTCGGGGGCGGGGTGATCAGGTAACAGTACGCGCGCTCGCGCGAGCGTCCGACCCGCCCGCGGAGCTGATAGAGCTGGGCGAGCCCGAAGGTGTCGGCGCGATCGATGAGGATGGTGTTGGCCCTCGGGATGTCGAGGCCGCTCTCGATGATGGCCGTCGCGCAGAGGATGTCGTACCGACCCTGCACGAAGTCGGTCATCGTCTGCTCGAGGGCGGCCTCGCCCATCTGCCCGTGGGCGACGGCGAGGCGCGCGTCCGGAACGAGCTGCGCGAGGCGCTGGGCGCGCTCGTAGAGCCCCTCGATGCGGTTGTAGACGAAGAAGACCTGGCCACCGCGGGAGAGCTCGCGGGTGATGGCCTCCTTGAGCAGATGGTCGTCCCACCGGGTCACGAAGGTCCGCACCGCACGACGGTCTCCCGGAGGCGTCGTGATCAACGAGAGATCGCGCAGCCCGCCGACCGCGAGGTGGAGGGTCCGAGGGATCGGCGTCGCGGTGAGCGTCAGGACGTCGACCTCGGCGCGGAGCTTCTTGATCCGCTCCTTGTGAGTGACCCCGAAGCGCTGCTCCTCGTCGACCACGAGCAGTCCGAGGTCCTTGAAGTGGATGTCCTTGCTGAGCAGGCGGTGGGTCCCGATGAGGATGTCCACCTTGCCCTCCTTCACGCGCTGGAGGATGCGGGTCTGCTCCTTGGCGTCGACGAAGCGCGAGAGCACCTCGACCACCACGGGGTAGGGGCGCATCCGGCCGACGAAGGTCTGGTAGTGCTGCTGCGCCAGGACGGTCGTCGGGCAGAGGACCGCGACCTGACGGCCCGCGAGCGCGACGCGGAACGCGGCGCGGATGGCGACCTCGGTCTTGCCGAAGCCGACGTCGCCGCAGACGATGCGGTCCATCGGGTGGCCGCGCTCGAGGTCCGAGAGCACGTCCTCGATGGCGCGCATCTGATCGGCGGTCTCGTCGAACGGGAAGGTCGCCTCGAACTCGGCGTAGCTGCGATCGGCAGGCGGCAGCGACGGGCGCTCCGTCGCGGCGCGCTGCGCATACAGGCGCAGCAGCTCGTCGGCCATCTCCTGGACGTGCTTCTGGACCTTCGCCTTGGTCTTGGCGAAGGTCTGCCCTCCCAGGCGGTCGACCTTCGGCGCGTGGCCTTCGGCCCCCGCGAACTTCTGGATCTGATGGAGGCGCGTGACCGGCAGGAAGAGCCGGTCGCCGCCTGCGTACTCGACGACCAGCACCTCGACGCTCGTGGCCGAGACGCCGCGCATCTCCTCGCCCTTCGTCAGGCCGAGGGTCTTCTTCTCGAGGCCGAGGTACTTGCCGACGCCGTGGTCCGAGTGGACGACGAAGTCGCCGGGCTGCAGCTGACGGAGGTCCTCGACGAACGCGTCGGCCGCGCTCTTCTTTCTTCGCGATTTCGCGCCCTCGCGCTTGCGGTGCGCCCGGGTGCCGAAGATCTCCTCCTCGGTCACCAGCGCGAGGGCCTCGGTGGCGAGCACGAAGCCCGACGTGATGCTCCCGATTACCACCTCGACCGCGCGCGGCGGGCGCTGCTTCAGCAGCGCCGGTGTGAACGGCGCGGGCTTGCCCGCGAGCGCGAGGTCGTAGCTCCGGAGCAGCGAGCCGAGCCGCTCGGCCTGCGTCCTCGTCCGGGCTGCCAGGAGCACCCTCAGCCCCGCGTCGAGCCAGGCCCGCGTGCGCTCCGCGAGGGGGCGCAGCGCGTCGTCGCGGCCCTGTCCCGCGCGGCGTTGGGAGAGCTCGGCGACGAGCGGTCCCTGGTCTTCGGCGCCGAGGTCGAGGACGCTGTCCGGGGCGACGTGTTCCAGGGCCGCCAGCGCCGACTCGTGCGCGTCGGGCGCGCCCACGACGGCGGTGCGGTGCACGAGCGTGAGGGGGCGCGCGCCGAGCGCCCGCGCGAGCTCGTCGGCGTCTGCGAGAAGGGCCTCCAGCGGGAACGCAGGAGCGCGTGCCGAGACCTTCGCGTCGCGGTCGGCGTTCGCGATTTCGAGCTCTTCCTGCACGGCGCGGTGCACGCCCGCGGGGTCGAGCACGACGGCGGCGCAGCCCTCCGGCAAGTAGTCGAACACGGTGTCGAGATGCTCGTAGAACCCCGGCAAGAGCCCCTCGACACCGAGCACCGTCCGGCCGTGCTCGAGGTCGTCGAGCAGCTGCTTCGTCGTCCGGGTCGGCAGGTCGATGGCGTCGCACAGCTCGCGGACCCGGTGACGCGCCAGCGCCGTCTCGCGGGTGCCGAGCAGCGCTTCCCTCGCGGGATGAACGAAGACCCTGTCGACCGCCTCGAGCGTGCGCTGATCATCGGGCGCGAAGCGCTTGACCGACATCACGAGGTAGTCGTCGAGCTCGATGCGGACCGGGAACCGCGAGTGGGGGGGGAAGATGTCGACCAGGCTTCCGCGCACGGCGTACGTGCCCGGATCTTCGACGACCGGCGTTCGGAGGTAGCCGCCCTCCTCGAGCACGGCGAGCAGATGTTCCCGGTCGATCTCCCCCTCGGCGGCGATGACCAGCGAGCGCTCGATCAGCGCGTCGCGAGGCGGGACCCGCCGGAGGAGCGCCCCGACGGGGGCCACGACGACCTGGCAAGGCAGTCCTTGGGCGAGGTGGAAGAGCGTGGCGAGCCGCTCCATCGCGGCGCGCCGATCCGGCGCGACGTCGGCGAAGGGCGAAGCATCGCTGGCCGGCAGCAGCCGGACGCGGCCCGTGCCGGCCTCGGACCCGGCCTCGGCCGCGGCTTCGTCTCCCTCCGGCCGCTCGCCACCGAGGAAGAACCCGAGGTCGGCCGCGACGCTGCGCGCGGAGTCCGCGTCGGCCGTCACCACGAGCATCGTGCGTCCGCGGCGGGCCGCGGCCTGCGCGATGAGCCATGCGGCGGCGGAGGTCGGCAGGCCGGCGACGTCGGTCCGGGCGTGCCCCTGCATGGCCGCCAGCGCGCCGTCGAAGCGCGCGTTGGCACGGCCGAGGCCGGAGAGGACCGCGAGGCCGGGCAAGGGTGCGAGCAGATCCGAGTTCTCCACGGGGACCGGATATGGAGGAGGTCGCCCGCGGTGGCAACGGGGCCGTGCCCGCGCCCTCGGCGCATGGCTGCTTGCACCGGCTCACGGGGCTGGGATCCTGCGCGCCATGCACGAACCCGGATGGGCCGACCTCCCGCGTGGTCCAGCGCCCCGGCGTCTCGGCCAGAGGGCCTCCGCGTGGACGCGGTGCCGACCCCGCCTCGGCGTCCTGTGCGTGATGGGCCTCTGGGTCTGCGGGTCGCCTCGAGCGAACGCGCAGGAGAGGACGCCGATGACGCTCGACGAGGCGCTGCGTCTCGCCGGCGCCGGGCCCGACGTGCAGGCCCTGACCCGCGCCCTCGAGGTCAGGGCGTCCCGCGACCGCGAGATCACGGACGTGACGGGGTGGACGCAGATCTGGGTACAGCCGGGCATGCGCGTCCTGGATGCGCGCGATGCGGGCTATGCGGCGCAGTACTTCGTGACCCACTCCTGGGCCTTGACGGACCTCGCCGGGGCGCAGCGTTCGGCGGCGGCGAGGGAGCGGGACGTGCTCGCCGCGAGGGCGCAGGGGGCCGCGCTCGCCCGGCGTCTCGACGCGGCCTCCGCATGGGCGGCGTTGCGGACGGCCGAGCGCGAACACGACCGGATCGTCGAGATCATCGACGCGGCGCGCGCCTCGGCGGAGACGATCTCCGTCGCCGTGCGCGCTGGCGTCCTCACGCTGGCCGACCGGGCCGAGGCCGATGCGTTCGTCGCCGACCTCGAGCTGACCCGGCTCGACATCGAGGAGCGGATGGCCGAGGCCCGCATCGGACTCGCGGCGGCCACGGGGCGCGGGGAGGCACCGGCGCTCGTCACGTCGGGGGCTGCGCCCGTGTTCGAACTCCCGGCGCCGGAGGCGCTGCGGGCCCGCCTCGTCCAGGTCGATGGCCTGCCCGAGGTCCACGTGCGCGCGCTGGCGGCGCTCGCGATGGCGGCGCACGCCGAGGAGCAGCACGCGCAGTACGCGCCCCAGCTCGCCCTCGGCGTCCAGGTGCAGAACGAGGCACCCAGCGGGCTGAGCGCGTTCGGGATCGCCTCGCTCACGTTCGGCGCGGCGGACCTCGGGGCCCGGACCCACGCGGCCCTGCTCGGGGAGGTCGCGCTCGAATCGGCCGGCGTCGAGGCTGCGAGGGTCGAGGCGATGCGGGCGGTCGAGCTCGTGTTGCATTCCGTGGAGCACGAGCGCGAGCGGACGACGGCGATCCGGGACCGTCTGGTGCGCGCCCTCGAGACGCTGGTCGCGCTCCGCGAGCGGGCCCTCGGCGCGGGCGAGGGGACCACGCTGGAACTCTTCGACGCGCGGCATCGACTGGCGGAGGCACAGCTGCTGTCGACCCGGGCCGAGGGCGCGCTGATGGGCGCCGAGCTCGCGGCCTCCTTGCTGCTGACCGCCCTCCCGGCGGCGCCCGAAGGCGGCGCGCGGTCGATGTGAAACGCCGTTGACACCCCGCGGCGCCGGTCGCTACCGTCCGGGCCGTACCGTTTCGAGTCATTGGAGGACGCCATGCAGAGTCGGAAGCTCGTGCTCGTGCTCGCCGCGCTGAGCGCGATGTTCGGGCTGATCCTGGTCGGCTGTCACGCGGATGAGAACGACCCCGCGGGTCAAGCGGGCGAACTCGCCGATCCCGTGCGGCGTGAGAACGCCGTCGCCAACCTGACGCGGCTCTACACCGGCGCGCTCGCGCAGGCCGACGGAGACCGCGCGGCCGCGGGTCCGCGCGGGGTCGCCGACGCGACGATCGACCGGCTGGCCTCGACCTACGTGGAGCACCCCGAGGACCTGACGAACGGCCTCCGGATCCTCGACCTCCTCGTGGAGATGCGCGATCCGCGGGCACTCCCGGCGATCACGCGCGCCATGGACTGGCGTGCGGAAGTCAGCGAGGAGCACGCCATCCGCGCCGCCCGCGTGCTGCAGCACTTGCAGCTCAGCGACGCCCAGAAGGGCGAGGTCGTGACGGCCGTCGCGGCGTCCCTCGGGCGCGTGACGCAGGCGCGCGGGGTCGACAACCGCATGCGCATCGAGTTCCTGCGGGCGCTCGGCAACCTCGGCGATCGCCGCGCCACCCCGGCGCTCGTGACGGTGCTGACGCGTCAGTCCGAGAGCCAGGACTTCCTGATCAATCGGCTCGCGGCCGAGCAGCTCGGGCGCCTCGGCGACCCGGCCGCCACCGCGCCGCTGATCCGCGCGCTCTACCTGTTCTCGCCCGCGAACCCTGCGATGCGGATGAACGACGTGGCGGGCCAGGCGCTCGTGCGCATCGGTCGCCCCGCGCTCGAGCCCCTGCTCGCCACGCTGCGCGGCGAGAACGCCGAGGCGAACCAGACGGCCACGCAGTACATCGCCGCCGTGCGCCAGCGCAGCGCCGAGGCGGCCGCGCAGATGGCCGCGAGCTCGGTCGTCTCGAACGAGGCCGCGTTCGCGCTCGGGCAGCTGGGCTTCCGGGAGTCGATCGCGCCCCTCGTCACCGAGACTCAGGTCGGCGGCACCGGAGAACTCTCGCCCGCCGACAAGGCCCGCATCATGGGCGCGTCCATCGCGCTCGTCTCGATCAACCGGACCGAGGCGGACACCGCGACCATCCGCGCCGCCCTGCTGGCGGCGTTCGCGCGGCTCGAGCTCGCCAGCCAGATGCAGCTCCTCGTCGGCATGCAGCACTTCATGGACTCCGGCTTGCTGCCGTTCTTCCTCGAGAAGGCGGCCCGTCCGCGCAACCCCGAGGACGAGATCCCCGACCAGCGGATCCTCGCGTTCCGCGCGTACGCCTTCCTCGCGGCGGGCCAGGCCGAGACGGCGCCCGTGCGGGCGCTCATGCAGTCGGAGCCCGAGGGCATCACGCGGGACGCGTGGAACGACTTCGCGCCGCTGCTCGCGGTGGCGGACGAGTGCAGTCAGGACGTGGCGTGCTGGCAGCGCAAGCTCACGGACGGCAACGCCCTCATCGTGCGCAAGGCCGCGTACATGGTGGCCCGCTTCGGTCGCGGCACGCCGCCCGCCGTCGCCGCGCTGGTCGCCCAGATCGGTCACCGCGACGAAGAGGTCCGCGGTGAGGTCCTCTACGCCCTCGACTATGCGGCGTCCGCCGGCAGCCCCGAGGCGATCGCGCGGATCGACGAACTCGCCGCGCAGGAGCAGGGCCGTGCGATCTGGTCGCACGTCGAATCGCTCGCCCGGGCCATCCAGGCCCGACTGCACGCGCGCGCCTCGAACTGAAC
>CAIKNO010000368.1 GCA_903828805.1 uncultured Sandaracinus sp.
CCTTGCGCTCCTTGGCGTACGCGACCGACTTCTCGAGGGCGGCCCGCGCGATGCCCAGGGCCTGCGCGGCGATGCCGATGCGGCCGCCATCGAGGGTGGACATGGCGATCTTGAAGCCCGCCCCGGTCGCGCCGAGCTGATGCGCCTTGGGCACCTTCACGTTCTCGAAGAACACCGTGCAGGAGTGGGCCGCGTGGATCCCGAGCTTGTGGTCGCGGGCATTGCGGGTGAACCCCGGCGTCCCCCAAGGAATGATCAGGGCCGTCGTGCCCTTCGCGCCGAGGCTCCGGTCGTTCGACACGAAGAGCAGGATCACGTCGGCATGCGGCCCGTTGGTGATCCAGTTCTTGGCGCCGTTCACGATCCAGTGATCGCCCGCATCCTGTGCGACGGTCTCCATGCGCGAGGCATCGCTGCCGCTCGCGGGCTCCGTGAGCCCGAAGCAGCCGAGCTGCTTGCCGCTCGCGAGGGGCTCGAGGAACTCCTTCTTCTGCGCCTCGCTCCCGAACTTCGAGAGCGGGTCACACACGAGGGAGTTGTTGACCGACATGATGACGCCGGTGGACGCGCACGCCCGCGAGATCTCCTCGATGGCCAACGCATACGACACCGCATCGGCGCCCGCGCCCCCGTTCGCTTCGGGGATCGCGACGCCGAGCAGCCCGAGCTCGGCCATGCGCTTCACGAGCCCCGTCGGCCAGGTTCCTTCGCGGTCGAGCGACCGCGCCAGCGGCTCCACTTCGCGCACCGCGAAGTCGCGCGCCATCTGCTGGATCAGGGACTGTTCTTCGGTGAGTTCGTGGTGCATGGCGGCCGAACTCTAGGGGCCGAGAGCCCGGCGCTGCAAGCACGCCCGAGGGAAGGCTGCGCCTTTCCGCACGGCCCCCTCGCCCCGATGACCTCCCGCGGCGAACGCCCTCGGCGCGGGTGCGCCGGGCGCGGCCGCCTTCGCACCGCCGCCCGCTCGGCCCCCCCTCAGCGGCAACAGCGGAAGCCGACGTTGCCGAAGAGGAACGAGTCGTCGGCGACCACGAAGTCGACCCCGCACGCGAGGCCGGCGCCGGGCGTGCTGTAGGAGCCTCCGCGAAGCGGGTTGACCCCCGGAGCGCGGGCCGCCGTCCACTCGCTGACGTTGCCCGACAGGTCGAAGACCCGCCCGCCGCTGCCCCAGTCCGCGTAACACGACGCGAGCGCGCCCGTCGGCGAGATCGCGTCCTGGTCGCCCGGACGCAGGGTGTCCGAGTCGCGGTCGTTGCCGTTGCACACCGCGCCCTGGTACGTCGTGCAGGCGGTCGCGTACGACCACGTGCACGCGGTCGGTGCCGCCGTCTCACACGCGCTCTGCCACTCGGCCTCGGTGCAGAGCCGCGCCCCGGAGGCCGCGCAAGCTGCCGCGGCCTGCGGCTGGGTCACGTTGGTCCACGGGATGCGCCCGGCACCCGAGCAGGCCCGGTGCGAGAGGCTGCCTGGACCGTCGCGCGTCGCGTCGGGGCGGGACGCCTCGTGGCGGTACATCTGCACGCTCCCCGCAGGCCCCGTGAAGGTCACCCAGTCCTCGGGGACGTCCTCGTCGAGCCGACCATCGCAGTCGTCGTCGAGCCCGTTGCAGGTCTCCAGCGCGCCCGTCCCGGGCTCGGCCGCGTTGCAGGCGAGGCCGTCGGCGGCGGCGTTGCACTGCAACGCGCCCCGCGTGAGGCACGCGCCCACGCCGCGGGTGCACGAGGCCCCGAGGTCGCGGAACGCGTCGTCGACGACGCCATCGCAGTCGTTGTCCCGTCCGTCGCAATCCACCTCGGGCTCGACGTCTCCGGCCGCCGACGTCGAGACGGTCGCGGGATACATGCAGCGCCACCCGGCGGCGCGACCACACGACGCGACCGTGCCAGCGCACTCGCCGGCCACGAAGCAGATCGCGGGCGGCGTGAGGGACTCGTCGATCGAGCCATCGCAGTCGTCGTCCGCGCCGTTGCAGACCTCGCTGCCGCGCAGCTCGCACGCGTACTCGCAGCCGGTGTCGTAGCGGCCGTCGAGATCGACCCGCCCCTCGGCACACCCGGCCACCACGCACGACCCCGCGCGGCACGCCACCCGGGCGGAGTCCGCCGCGCAGCGCGTCCCACAGTCACCGCAATGCGTCACGTCGGCGAGGAGGTCGAAGTCCTCGTCCACCCGCCCGTCGCAATCCTCGTCGATCCGGTCGCAGGTCTCGCGCCCGGGCATCGAGGTGACGATGCACATCAGCGCGCCCGCACGACAGCGAAGCGCCCCCGACGAGCACGCATCCGTCCCCTCGAGGCAGATCTCGCCGCCGCCCGGGTTGCCGTCGTCGATGGCGCCGTCGCAGTCGTTGTCGCGCCCATCGCAGATCTCCTCGGCGGGGCCGACGAACCCGGTGCAGGCGAGGCGACCGTCGACACAGGTCTCGACACCGGCACGGCAGTCGCCCGTCTCGTCGCCGCAGGCGCGCCCCCCTTCGGGGTTGCCATCGTCGACGGTGCCGTCGCAGTCGTTGTCGAGCCCGTCGCAGGCCTCCGGCGCGGGACCTGTCGCGCCGAACGCGCAGGTGAGCGTGCCGTCTTCGCAGGCGAAGCGGCCCGCGATGCACTCGCCCTCGTCGGTGCCGCACGCCTCGCCCACCATCGCGAGCGAGCCCTCGTCGACGTTCCCGTCGCAGTCCTGATCGGCGCCGTCACACACCTCGTCCGAAGGGACACAAGCGTCCGGGCGCGCGGCGTCCTCCGGACCGCCCTCGGACGCGTCGAGCACCTGCGCGTCCGCCCCCCCGTCGGGGCAGTCGAAGCAATACGGGTCGACCGAGCACCCGAGCGCGGTCGAGGCCCCGCACAGCAGGGCCGCCCTCAGCAGGGCCGCCCTCAGCAGGGCCGCCCTCAGCAGGGCCGCC
>CAIKNO010000369.1 GCA_903828805.1 uncultured Sandaracinus sp.
ACCTCTGGACCGAGGCCTACGACTTCGACTGAACGGCGCCGCCGAAGAGCGCCGAGACGCACCGCTCCGTCCGCTGCCCCGCGGGCCGCGCCCCGAACATGATTCGGGCCTGTCGAAGAGCGCTGAGCGCCCTCAACGAGCCCTTCGAACGCCGCCGCCGAGGCCGAGCGGCGCCGCCGGAACGAAGCCGATGGACCGCGACGGGCGGCGCGGGGTAGCCTGACCCGGTGGCGAGTGGGCGTTCATGCAGGCTACGCGCCCGGAACGAAGCCGATGGACCGCGACGGGCGGCGCGGGGTAGCCTGACCCGGTGGCGAGTGGGCGTTCATGCGGGCTACGCGCTCCTCGACATCTGTTCGAGGACGCCGCCTCGCGGGACGCCGCGGACGAGCGACAAGCACAAGGCCACGTTGGCCTTGGTGATGCGCTTGAACCTCGAAGCCCAGTACGGCGCCAACGACCTGTACAGCGGCATGGGTGCCACCATTCAGGACAATACCGGTGGCCTCGGTGCCCGGGAGGTTATGCTCAGCCAAAACGATACAAAGTTCGCGTTGACCGACGATAACCATAAGTTGGTCGATCTCGGCCAGTACACCGCAGCGGATGTCGAGCACTCCTATTCCCGTCCTCCGAGTGCGCCGTCCCCCGGGGGGAGCAAATGAGTTCGTTGAAGATTACGCCCCGACCTGATCAAAAAATCGACATCGGATCGAGCTACCGTCTGGCGGACGGGCAAGTCCGGGGCCAGGCGCTGACGTTGGAGCGAGATAACTTGCCGGCGTTTGCTGATCGGTTCGAGGAATTCCTTCGTGGTGCGGTATCCCCCGACGTCAATCACGCGATGGGCAACGACGTGGTTGCATTCGTTTACGGCGGCACGGACTACCAACCGATACTCACCATCATCAACCTGGGTTCCAACCGAGGAACGCTTTGGTTGAATGTCGAACAGGGCCCGGATTTGATCGCGACCGTTCGGAGTTTTGTCGCTTCAAGTCGGTGAGACTTGGAGGGGCGGTTCACACCACCCCCGTCCTCGCCACCTCCGCCCCTCTCGCACGACCGGCTGCGCTACCTGCCGGCTCATTCCGGGGGCGCCGTGATCCTCCAGCTGAAGAAGCCCTGGCAAGACCGCACCACGCACGTCGAGCTCACACCGCACGCCTTCCTCACGCGCCTCGCCTCCCTCGTGCCGAGGCCGCGCAAGAACACCTCGCTCTACTTCGGCGTGCTCGCCGGCAACGCGAGGCGCCGCAAGAAGCTCGTCCGCAAGACCGAGCGCAGAGCCACTCGCACCGAGGACGCGAGCTGGGCCGCGCTCATGAAGCACAGCTTCGGGCTCGACGTCCTCGGCTGCCCCCGCCCCGGCTGCAAGGGCCGCCTCGCCCTCGTCGCGGTGATCTTCGACCGCGCCGAGGTGAAGCGCCTCCTCGGGCACCTCCGCCTCTTCACCGAGCCCATCCCCGTCAAGAGCGCGAGAGACCCATCCGACCTCTGGACCGAGGCCTACGACTTCCACTGATCGGCGCCGCCGAAGAGCGCCGAGACGCACCGCTCCGTCCGCTGCCCCGCGGGCCGCGCCCCGAACATGATTCGGGCCTGTCGAAGAGCGCTGAGCGCCC
>CAIKNO010000370.1 GCA_903828805.1 uncultured Sandaracinus sp.
CCTGCGCGCGGCGTCCTGGCCCCGGAGCATGTGATCGCCGCATCGGTGTCGGTTGAAGAGGGCCGCGATATCCGTATCGCCCCGATGCGCCCGGCGTTCACCGACGAGCAGCTTCGACGCTACCATCATCGCTGCGCGCCCGGCGGATAAGTAGTCCAACGGCCCTGCCCGTGCGCGCCGCACTCCTTCGACCTTGGAAGTCGAAGCGGGCGGATAGAAGTGGTAGGTCACCCAGTGGTGTGTCGTTGGCAAACCTTTCCGGGGTTTCGATACGTCGACATCCAGCCGATCGATTCTGGCCTCGACGACCATTCCCTGCGTCGTATAGCGGATCTCTTCGATTCCGAACCCGACGGCCGGGACGAGCAGCATGGTGCCCACTATCGAAGCGAGCATCGATCTGAACCTCCTCCCGTTAGCTGACTGTCGCACTCGCGATCTCGCGCTCCGCTTTCGTCGACCCCGGTGGAATGGGCGAGAGCTGGTTGTCTTCCAAGGCATCCTGGCTCCGCGCCCGGTGCTTGGCGTCGATCTCGGCGATGATCTGGCGAGTGCAGATCATCCAACCTGACCTCGCGCCGCTCCGAGCCCAGGCCGATCGCTCGCCGTGTCCATCGCGCGAGCCTGCCTCCGGGCCCCACGGCCGTCAACTCGCGCTCCTCGGATCGCCGATCGCCGAAGCGATCCTCGGCATCGTCGATCGTGGCCCGCTCGGCGTCGTCACACCCACGACCGACCCACCGTCGACACTCGGATCGCGAGGCTGACGCTGAGCTACAACCGTCCCCGGCGGTCGGCAGATTCATCGGCCTGCCCTCCGGAGGCTGACGGGATGGGCGCCCGCGCCTGTCGTCGGCGGTCGACAGCAGCCGCCACCCTAGTCCGGGATAGGCGCCACCCTAGTCTCGAGATCAACGCGCGCGAGCACTTCACCGCGCTCCCGAGGCCACGCTCTGCCTCACGTCCGCCCTCTCAGTTCACGACCTGACCGACGCTCAGGCGGGCGGCGAAGGCGGTCTCGGGCTCGTAGGGCGTGCCCAGCCGGGGCCCCCGCTCTTCGATGGCGACCCGAGCCCCTCGCTCGGTGGCGGCGAGGCGCTGCTCCGCCGGCGGAGTTCCGCCAGCTCCGCCAGCCGGAGGGGGGAATTCTCCATGATGTTCGGCTGGAGAATCCGGCACGCGGTGTTCGCTCTTCGGCGCGGTGGGGGAGCTCTCTCAGCGCGGTCGCCGGGGCTGCCCGGACTTGTCGCCGCGGGACCCGTCGGGCTCGGCGCTGCACGCGGTCTTGCGCGATCACCTCGCGACGTTCCTCGCCGAGCGTGAGCGGGCCGATGCGCCACTGCCACGCTTCGTGACGGACGAGCTCCGCGGCGCGCTCGACTGTGGGGTGCTCGCCAAGGGCTGCGCACACTTCCGGTGCGAGCGCTGCGGCCTGGACCGGGTGGTGGCGCTTTCGTGCAAGGGCCGCGGCTTCTGCCCGCGCTGCTCGGGCCGCCAGATGAACGAGACCGCGCGGCACCTCGTGGAGCGGGTCTTCCCGGAGGTGCGCACGCGGCAGTGGGTGCTCTCGTTTCCCTTTCAGCTGCGCTGGGCGCTCGCCTTCCACCACGAGCTGGTGCTCTCCCTCGCGCGCATCACCTACGCGGAGGTCCACCGCCGCTACCGTCGCCTCGCGCGCGATGAGTGCCTGCACGCGCCACGCGGGGGCGCCTTCTTCGTGATCCAGCGCTTCGGCTCCGACCTGCGCCTGAACGTGCACCTGCACGCCCTTTTCCTCGACGGCGCCTTCGGACAGGACGACGCCTTCTTCACCGCGCCTGCGCCGAGCCCGAGCGAGGTCGAACAGGTCCTCGCCCGCATCGTCACGCGCGCCACCAAGCTCCTCGAGGCCCGCGCCGACGCCCTCTCGCTCACGGACGACGAGCCCGCGCTCGCGCACGCGCACCGCGAGGCGACGAGCGGCCGCGGCGCCATCAAGCACGCGCCGGACGACGAGCTCGACG
>CAIKNO010000371.1 GCA_903828805.1 uncultured Sandaracinus sp.
CCGCCAAGCGAAACGACCGCCAAGCGAAACGACCGCCAAGCGAAACGACCGCCAAGCGAAACGACCGCCAAGCGAAACGACCGCCAAGCGAAACGGCACAGCCCCCGAGGGGACTGTGCCGTTTCTTCATGGACCCGAGCGGGATCGAACCGCTGACCTCCTCGATGCCATCGAGGCGCTCTCCCAGCTGAGCTACGAGCCCTTGAGGGAGGCGACGTGTAGCAGGGACTGGAGCCGTGTGCAAACGAGATGCTTGCCAGGCCGTGCGGTCGCGGGCATAGACCCCGCACCATCATGTCCAAGGTCCACGACGTCCTCGTCATCGGGTCCGGTCCTGCCGGGCTCACCGCTGCCATCTACGCCGCCCGCGCGAACCTCCACCCGATGCTCATCGAGGGCTCGGTCATCGGTGGCATTCCCGGCGGCCAGCTGATGATCACCACCACCGTCGAGAATTACCCGGGCTTCCCCGAGGGCATCACGGGGCCGGATCTGATGGCGAAGTGGCGGGCCCAGGCGGCGCGGTTCGGCACGGAGATCCTGACCGCCGACGTCGACCGGGTGGACTTCTCGCAGCGCCCGTTCCGCGCGTGGGTCGGCGACGACGAGTACGCGGCCCACTCGGTCATCATCGCCACCGGCGCGAAGGCCAAGTGGCTCGGCCTCCCGAGCGAGCATGCCCTCGAGAACCACGGCGTCAGCGCGTGCGCGACCTGCGACGGCTATTTCTTCCGGAACCAGGACGTGTGCGTCGTCGGCGGTGGCGACACGGCGATGGAAGAGGCGCTCTACCTCGCGGGCCTCTGCAAGAGCGTCACCCTCATCCACCGCCGCCAGGACTTCCGGGCCTCGAAGATCATGGTCGAGCGCGCGCAGAAGCATCCGAAGATCCGCTTCCTGCTCGACACCGTCGTCACGGAAGTCCTCGACGTGTCGGCGCACACCGTCACCGGTCTGCGCCTGAAGAACCTCGTGACCGGCGAGGAGAGCGAGCACCCGACGCAGGGCCTCTTCGTGGCCATCGGCCACCAGCCGAACACCCAGCTGTTCCAGGGCATCCTCGACCTCGACGAGAACGGCTACCTGATCACGCAGCCGGGGACCGCCCGCACCAAGATCGAGGGCGTGTTCGCAGCCGGTGACGTGCAGGACCACGTCTACCGCCAGGCTGTGACCGCGGCCGGGTCGGGCTGCATGGCCGCGATCGACGCGGAGCGATGGCTCGCGGCGAACGGTCTGCACTGAAGTCGTTCGTGTCGGACCTCTCCCTCCGCGTCGCTCGGCGTTGAGCGGCGCGCGGGGATCCTCTACGCTCCCGGGTCGATGGCCCGAGATGTCGTGGATGCGCTGGGGGGGATCGATCTCTTCCGGGGTCTGCACCCCCGGGGGCTCGAGCGCATTGCGTCGGTGTGCTCCGAGGAGACGTTCCGGCTCGGCGAGGTCGTGTTCCGCGAGGGGGACGTCGGCGACAAGCTCTACCTCATCCTCGACGGGAAGGTGCGCATCTCGCGGGAGGTCGCGGGGATGGGCGAGGAGGCGCTCGCCGTGCTCGGACCGGGCGCCGCCTTCGGCGAGATGTCGCTCGTCGACGACTTCCCGCGGAGCGCCGACGCGCGTGTGCACGAGCGCTGCCGGTTGCTGGTGCTGACGAAGGACGCGCTCGAGGACCTGCTCTTCCTCGACAAGGACCTCGCCTACGAAATTCTCTGGAAATTCGTGAAGCTGATGAGCTCCCGGTTGCGCGAGACGAACGACAAGATGACGTTCCTCTCGGTCACCGGGAAGTTCTGACGGGCTGCCGATGAGCGACGAGGGCGCACCCCGCTCCTGGCCGGAGGAGACCCCGCCCCCGATCGACCGCGCCCCCGGCGACGGCGTGGCGGTGCGTCCTGAATTCGCCCTCGCCCGCCCGACAACGGACGCCGCGCGGGACCAGCGCGAGGCGCACCGTGGTGGCCTCTGTGCCGTTCATCCGGACGAAGCGGCGGCGTTCACGTGCGATCGTTGCGGCAGCTTCGGCTGCGGTGCGTGTCGCTTCGGTGGGATGCCGGCGCCGGGCGTCGAGCGCGCGGCGTTCTGCGTCGCGTGTGCCCGCGAGGGCCTCGATGAACCCATCCCATGGGAGCGTCGCGGCGAACTCGGCCATTGGCGTGCGTTCGTCGAGACCACGCGCCTCGCGTCGATGCACCCGACCCGATTCTTCCGCACACCGACGCTCGAGAAGGGCGCGATGGGGGGCCTGCTGTACGGGGTCGCCGCGAACTGCGTGGGACAGTTCGGGCTCTTCGTCGTGCTCGGGGTCTCGCTCATGCTCGGCGGCGCGGTCGCGGGGGCCGCGGTGGACCCGCTGCTCGGCACGCTGCTCGCGGGGTACGGCTGCTTTCTGGTGGGACTCACGCCGCTCTTCGTGGTGCAGGCGCCCATCCAGGCCGTGTTCGGGATCCTGGTCGCGACCGCGGGGTCCCACGGGACGCTCGCGCTGGGAGGCCGCACGTCGGCCCGGTTCGAAGACACCCTGCGCGCGATGGGCTACGCCACCGCCCCGCACGTCTGGGTGTGGCTGCCGGCCTGCGGCGTGCCTCTCACGTACGTGTGGATGCTTGCGGTCGAGTACCAGGCGATCCGAGGGACGCATCGCGTGTCCGGCGACGCGGCCGCGGTGGCGATCCTCGGCTACCGAGCCGTGCTCTTGCTGGGCGTCCTGGCGATCTACGCGGCGTTCTTCCTGCTCGTCGTCCTGTACGCGCCGACGCCGGCCGGTCTCCACGCGCCGGGGACCCCCTGAGTTCGATGTCGGGAAAGACCACGACGGAGGTCGACCTCGAGGTCGATCTCCTGATCGTCGGGGGCGGCGTGCACGGCGCGGCCCTCGCGCGCGACGCCGCGCTCCGGGGAATCCGGGTCGCCATCGCGGAGCGGGACGACTGGGGTGCCGGGGCCAGCGGGTCCGCCGTGGTGTGGCTTCGGGGCACGACGGAACTCGTCGAGGGGGGCGCGCTCGCGCCCGCGCCGGCCGAGGACTTCGAGGTCCTGCGTCGCACCGCGCCGGGCCTCGTGGTGCGGGTGCCGTGCCTCGTGCCGGTCGAAGGAAGGACGCTTCGCGCGCGGTGGTCTGCGGCGGCGCTCGAGGCCCGCCTCGCGCTGCATCTCGGGCAGGGTGCCGAGGCGGCCGGGGATGCGGCGGGGCGGGTCGATGCGGCGTGGCTCGAGGCCCGCGTTCCGACGATGGTGCGGCCCGAGCTCGGGGCCGTCGCGTTCGACGAGTGGGCGATCGACGGGGCGCGGCTGTCGCGTGCGCTCGTCCGCGACGCCCTCGCGCACGGTGCGCTCGCCCTCGCGCAGCACGAGGTGGTGGGCCTGCTGCGGACATCGAGCGAGCCGGGGGCCGAGGTGTGCGGCGCGGTCGCGCGGTCGAGGGCGGCCGGCACGCTCACCACGATCCGGGCGCGGCGGGTGGTGGACGCGACCGGCGCCGGGTCGTCGTCGTGGCTCGCGCGCGTCGGGGTCGAAGCGCGGCCGACGGCGTCGGGCGCGGGACCGACGACGAGGTCCGTGCAGGTCGTGCTGGACCGCGCCCCGTGGGCGCATTCGCTCCTGTGGAGGGGCCGGGACGGCGCGCTGCATCGGCTCTGGCCGTGGCAAGGGCACGCGCTGCTCGAGGGTCTCGAGCTTCCGTTCGAGGGCGATCCGGGCGCCGCCCGCGCGTCGACGCACGAGGTCCGCGCGCTCCTGAACGAGGCGTCGCGGTGGTGGCCCGATGCGGTCTCGGCGCGGGTGCTCGGCACACGCGTCGCGGTCCGGGCGCCGGTCGGTGCCGCGGGCGGTGGCGTGGTCGATCACGGGGCCGCTGGAGCGCTGGGTCTCGTGTCGCTCGTCGCGGGCCCGCCTTCGATGCACCGCGTCCTCGCGGCGAGGATCGGAGACGGACTCGCCCGCGCCCTCGGCGCGTTCACGGCGTCACGCACGGCCCACGTGCCGCTGCTCGACGTCCCGCCCCCCGAGCCGAGCGCGGAGGCCCTCGCGGAGCGCGCCCGCGTCTCGCTTCCGGTGGTCCAGGGCCTGATGGCGCGCCACGGCGTCGAGGCGGGCTCGATCGCAGGTCGCCTCGCCCGGGCCGGGGAGGAGCGGGCCCTCGTCTGCGTGTGCGAGTCCGTGACCGAAGCCGAGGTGCGGCACGTGATCGAGGTCGAGAACGTGCACGACCTCGCGGCGATCGCCCGCCGCACCGGCCTCGGACTCGGCGTCTGCGGGGGCATGCGCTGCGCGCATCGCTGTGCGCAGATTCTCGCCGGTGCTCGAGGCGGTCCGCCGTCGGACGCCCATGCGATGGCCGCGGCGTTCCTCGAGGCGCGGCACCGGACCCGTTGCATGGCGCTCGACGGGGCGGCCGTGGTCCAGGACGAGCTCGCGGTGTCGCTCCACCTCTCCCTCGGCCTGGGCGAACGGGGGCATGCGTGAGCCCGCACGTCGTCGTCGTCGGCGCGGGCATCGCCGGGTTCGCGGCCGCGCTCGCCGCGCACGCGGGCGGCGCGCGCGTGTCGGTGTCGGCGGGCCCTGCGGGCGCGAGCGAGCTCGCCGGGGGCGCTTGGGATCTGAGGGTCGGACGCGGACTTGGTCTCCCCTCGGACGGCGTGCGCGGCGCGCTTCGCCGCCTCTCGACGGAGCGTCCCTCCCACCCGCTCGGGCGCTTGCCGATGGGCGACGCGCTCGGGGACCTCGAGGCGTCGCACCGCGCGGTGCTCGGGGCGCTCGGGACGCACCGGAGTCCCGGGTTCGACGCGGCGCCCGAGCGGGTGGCGACCGCCGTCGGGCTGGCGCGGGAGGCGATGCTCGCGCAGCACGCCGTGCTCGATCTCGCGGGCGTGGCGGAGGGTTGCATCGCCGTCGCGTCCTTGCCTGGTCTGAGGTCCTTCGATGCCCGCTTCGTGGCGGCGTCGTTGACCGAGCAGGCCGTCGAGGAGGGGCGCGGACAGCGCTTCGTGGCCCTCGACGTGGAGATGTTCCGGCGGGCCGGCGACGGACTTCTGCTGCCCCACGAGGCGGCCGAGGTGCTCGATGCGGACGAGGGTCTCGAGCGCTTCGCGGTCGCGCTGAAACGGGCCCTCGGAGGGGCCTCCCTCGATGGCGTGCTCGTCCCTCCGATCCTCGGGCTGCATGGCGATGGGCGCGCCCGCCGAAGGCTCGAGGCCCGCCTCGGCCTCGTCGTCGGGGAGGTCGTGGAGCCCCTCGCCGGCACGCAATCCGTCCGCATGTCGAGGGCGCTGGGCCGTGGCCTCGAGACGCGCGGCATCGCGAGATGGCCCCGGGCGGTGTCGCTCGTTCCCGACGCGCGCGGCCTCGTGCTCGACGATGGCCGCCGGGAGGCGTTCGACGCCCTCGTGCTCGCGACGGGAAAATTCCTCGGTGGCGGCCTGCACAGCCGCGCCTCCGAGGTCCAGGAAGCGCTCGTCCGCCTGCCCCTCGGCGAGGGCCGCGCGTTCGTGCCCGCGGGCTCCATTCTCCCGCCCACGGCGGGCTTCGAGGGGCCCTTCCTCGGGCCGCGTCCGGGCTTCGCACGCGGGGTTCGCACCGACCTCTCGTTGCGCCCGATCGATGCCTCGGGGCGCGTCGTGGATCCGCGCCTCTTCGCGTGCGGCGCGCTGCTCGACGGGGTGGGTCCGGCCGATGGACTCGCGGTCGCGGCGGCGACCGGCCACCGTGCCGGCGTGCTCGCGGCCCGCGCCGCGTCGGGGGCGTCTCGGTCCGCGGAGTGATGACGCGGCCATTCTGGGATAGCCTCGGGCGCATGCGGACACGCCTCGTCGCCCTGGTGTTCGGTGCCCTCGTGCCCCTCGTCTTGTCGGGTTGCGCTCCACGAGAGGACCTCGACCTCGGCACGATCGAGTCGCGGTTGACCGCGGCGCAGCGCCGCACACGCCTCACCGAGATCCGCGACGCCGCCGCCGCGAACGGCCTACTCAACGGCGTGCTGCTCGCCGGCGTGGCGCAGGCGGAGACGGGCCTGGCGCACTGCTGGTCGGAGGCCACGTGGGCGTGCATGGGCCCGACCTCGTCCGACTGCGGCGGCGGGCCGGTGATCGCCGGGGCGGGCGACGGTCCGTGCTCGCTGATGCAGGGCGGCCTCGGGATGTTCCAGTTCGACGGCGGCACCTTCGACCAGACCTTGGCCCGGGAGGGAACCCGCATCCTGTCGATCGCGGGCAACGTGCAAGCCGCGATCGACTTCACCGTCGCGATGGTCGTGCGCTCTCGTTACATCACCGGGGTGGATACCTCGGAGCAGGCCCTCGCGTGGATGAACTCCGTGCGCGTGGGCGGCCCGGGGGAGATGGAGTGGATCCAGACCGTCACCCACTACTACAACGGATGCGTTCCCGGCTCCTGCTCGGTCTACGACGCGCGCATCACCAGTTACACGAACGCGCTGCACACGGTGTGGGACGAGATGGGCGCGGCGTTCTGGTCGATGGCGATGCCTCCGACCTGCGACGCCGTGCCGGCGTCCGGCCGGGTGATCGACGACACCGACGGCTGCGTGTTCCTCGGTGGCGACCTTCGCTACTGGCGCACGGCGACCGACGCGGGGTACGGCGGCTCCTTGCGGTGGACGCGCACGACCAGCGATGCGACGGCGGCGAACTACGCCATCTGGCGCATCACCGTCGAAGGGGCCGGCGACTACGAGCTCCGGGTCCATGCGGCGGCGGCGTACGCGCAGAGCCGTCAGGCCCGCTACCTCGTCACCACGGACACCGGCCAGGAGACGGTGCGGGTGGATCAGACGGCCGCCGCCGTGCAGTCGCTCGGGACGTTCGCCTTCGCACCGATGACCGAGTACGCAGTGCGCGTCGACGACAACACGGGCGAGCCGCTCAGCGGCATGGTCCAGCTGGTGGCCGACGCGCTCGAGGTCGTGCCGGTGTCGGCACCGTCTGGGCCGGACGCAGGGAGCGCCTCCCCCGATGCCGGGATGATGGTCCCATCCGACGACGCGGGCGTGCCCGTGGAGCCCGATGCCTCGGTCGACGTTCCCGACGCGGGCGCGGGCTCCAGTCGGCCGCACCTCGATGGCGGCTGCGGCTGCCGCGCGGTCGGCGGCGCGCGCGGTGGAGAGGTGGGCTTCGCGTGGGCCGCGGTGCTCGCGCTCGCGTGGGGTCGACGCCGCGGGCGTCGAGGGAATGTCCGCGACGGGGGACGGACTCCACGCTAGCCTCTGGCCGCCCGGATCGGCCCGGGCAGGACGGAGACCGCGCGTGCGAGACCCTCTCCCCGAGCTCGATTACGAAGCCTTCGCCCGCGATCTCGATGCCCTCAAGCGCGAGCTCGTCGACTCGCTCGGTCCCGAGGATGCGGAGCATCTTTACCGGATCGCGGCGGTCGGCCGCCTCTGCACCGCGCTCGGATACGCGACGGCGTGGGTGGCGCCGAACCCGCTCTCCCCGGCGCTGATGGCGCTCGGCTCGAGCACCCGCTGGGCCATCGTGATGCACCACGTCGCGCACCGTGGACTCGACCGGATCCCCTCCGTGCCGAAGGCGTGGCGCAGCGAGGCGTTCGCCCACGGGTGGCGCCGGTACGCGGACTGGCTCGACTGGATCTCGCCCGACGCGTGGCGCTTCGAGCACAACCGCTTGCACCACTACCACACGGGCGAGCTGCTCGATCCCGACCTCGTCGAGCACAACGTGGAGTCGCTGCGCAGGGCGCCCGTCCCGCGCGCCCTGAAGTACGCCGCGGTGGGGTTCTACGCGCTGACGTGGAAGCTCTCGTACTACGCCCCCAGCACCTTCCAGACCCTGCGTCGTGGCGAGCAGCTTCGGGCGAGACACGAGCCGGTGACGGCCGAGAGCATC
This sequence comes from uncultured Sandaracinus sp., assembly GCA_903828805.1. Taxonomy (GTDB): domain Bacteria; phylum Myxococcota_A; class Polyangia; order Polyangiales; family Sandaracinaceae; genus Sandaracinus. The sequence continues at coordinate 7,854 of CAIKNO010000371.1, forward strand.
CGCTCGACCGAGCCCTACCACGCGGTCTTCGATCCCCGCACCGAGCAGGGGCGCGCGTTCTGGAAGGAGTGCTTGCTGCCCTATGGGCTGGCGCGTTTCGTCGTCGCACCGGCGGCGTTCTTGCCGCTCGGCCCCTGGGCCGCGACGAACGTGCTCATCAACAGCGTGATCGCGGAGCTGCTGACGAACCTCCACACGTTCCTCATCATCGTGCCGAACCACGCGGGCGACGACGTGCACCGCTTCGACACCACGAACAGCGACCGCCCCGAGTTCTATCTCCGCCAGATCCTCGGCTCCGTGAACTTCGAGACCGGCGGGGAGGCGCGCGATTTCCTGCACGGCTACCTCAACTACCAGATCGAGCATCACCTCTGGCCCGACCTGCCGCCCTCCGCCTACCAGCGGGCCGCCCCGGCGGTGAAAGCCCTCTGCGAGCGTCACGGCGTGCCGTACGTGCAGGAGAGCGTGTGGACGCGGGCGCGCAAGACCATCGACGTGATGGTCGGCAAGGCGTCGATGCAGCGCAGTCGACTGCGCACGCGAGACGAGCGTCGGCAGGCCGCCGCCGGCACGCCACGCGCAGGACGCCAGGACCCGTCGCCGAACGCACACGCCGAGGCCGCGGAGTAGCGCGCGCGACGCGGCCGTGAGGCCGGCGCGGCCCGAAGCACGGACGCCCGTCACGACGCGGTGCGTCGTGGTTCGGGCCATTCCGACGAGAATTGCCGACACCGGGCATGACGCGCCCGGATGACGCGCCGCGTCTGCCCCGGGGACGTTGCAGAGCGCACGCCGACCCCCGCGACGGGCGCGTCCGAATGGGCTATGCAGCGTCGCCGAGACCCACACGCGCACGCCATCGACACCGCCCTGACCACGTCGCGTCCGGGCATTCCGCCACGAGGGATCCTCCAATGAACTCGCGCTACCCCGACGACTCCCAGCTCGCCGAGCAGATCCGACTCAACCGTGCCTGGCTCGAGCGTGCGCTCAGCACGTACACGTTCGACTCGATGCGGGACGAGCCCGACGCGATGGGGATGCTCGGACGCGAGCTCCACACGCTGCGGACCAACCAGCACCTGATCCTCGCCGACCGGCCCAACACGCTGATCCTCGCGACCAAGAGCTCGCCCGGTTCGTTGCTGCGCACGCTGCGCATGCGCACCGGCGCGGAGCGCGGGATCTCGTACGCGATGTTCTCGCACTCTTCGGAGCCCGTGCCGGGCGCCGAGAGCCCGCTCGAGCTCCTTCGAGTCGAGTTCGACTGCAAGACGGATGAGACCATCCGCGAGGGGCTCGCGAAGGGGCCGCAGGTGCCTGCCGAGATCCGCGCCACGACCGCGGCGACGCTCGCGCAGGACTATCCCGACTTCGACATGAGCGAGCTCGACCAGCACCTCGCGGTGCTGTGGCTGAACAATCCGAACTACGCCCGCGTGTCGCCACCGCGCCGCGTCGCCCAGACCGTGCGACTGCTGCAACTGTGCCAGCGCCGGGGCGGTCTCTTCTTCGACGTCGAGCCGACCCGCAACGACGCGCCGTTGACGCGCGTGTCGGTCGCGGTCGCGAGCCCGCCCCACCGCGGTTTCCTGACGCAGATCCTCGAGGTGGTGAACCGCCTCGATCTCGGTATCGACCGCGCGTACATGCTCGACCTGCCCACGGGCGTGCAGCCCTACGTCGTGGCGACCTTCTACGTGCGCCCGCGCAAGGGCGACGTGCTCACCGAGCACTCGACGCTCGCGGCGCGGCTCGAGCGCGAGTTCTTCAACACGCAGATCCTCTCCTCGAGCTCGCCGGAGTACCGCGACCTCGTGTTGCAGGGGGCGATGAGCGGCGAGGACGCCGCGCTGGTGCGGGCCTTCGGCGCGTTCTGCCACACGAACCTCGCGCACGCGCAGCCCGACCGATTCGACTGGGAGGCGGTCCGCAACGCCTTCGAGGCGAACCAGCGGCTCTCCTCGCAGATGGTGGAGCTGTTCCACACCCGCTTCGAGCCGGGTCTCGAGGACCGCGACGCGCTCTGGACCAAGCGCCTCGCCGATGCCGAGCGCGCAGTGCGCGACTACAACACCGGACACAAGTACCTCGACGATCTGCGCCGCGACGTCTTCCGCTGCTGCCTCGCGCTCATCCGCAACACGCTCAAGACGAACTTCTTCGTCACGGACAAGACGGCGTTCGCGTTCCGCCTCGATCCCGCGTACCTCGCGGAGCTCGGTGCGACGTTCACCGACGACCTTCCCCCGGCGACGCCGTTCCGCGTGACCTTCTTCTTCACGCGTTACGCGTTCGGCTACCACATCGGCTTCTCCGACATCGCGCGCGGCGGCTGGCGCACCGTCATCTGCCGGTCGGACGACGACTTCCTGACGAACGCCAGGACGCTCTTCCGCGAGAACTTCGTCCTCGCCCACACACAGCACTTCAAGAACAAGGACATCTACGAGGGCGGAAGCAAGCTCGTGATGCTCATGGACGCGTCCTCCCTCGACAAGGAGGAGCGCCCCCAGGCGACGCTTCGGCTGCACAAGATGCAGCGCGCCGTCATCAACGCGTTCCTCGACATCTACGTGACCGAGGGCGGCGTTGCGAAGCATCCCGCGGTGGTCGACTACTACCGCGAGGACGAGCCGATCGAGCTCGGCCCCGACGAGAACATGCACGACACGATGATCGAGGAGATCGCGCAGCTCTCGAAGCGGCGCGGCTACCTGCTCGGCATCGGCGTGATGTCGTCCAAGCGGGTCGGCATCAACCACAAGGAGTTCGCGGTCACCTCGACCGGCGTCGTGAAGTTCGCCGAGATCACGATGAAGGAGCTCGGCATCGACATGCACCGCGAGCCCTTCACCGTGAAGTTCACGGGCGGGCCGAACGGCGACGTCGCGGGCAACGCGATGCACATCATCCTCGGGCGCTGCCCGCAGGCGAAGCTGGTGCTGATCCTCGACGGCACGGCGGCGCTCTACGATCCCGGCGGCGCGGACCACACGGAGCTGAAGCGCATCCTGCTGCGCGAGGATCTGCATGCGTTCTCGCCGGAGGCGCTGCATCCCGGCGGCTTCGTGCTCTTCCGCACCGGCAGCCGCAAGGACGGCCTCCGTGAGGAGTACCGCAAGGTGTCGCGCGACGCGGGCGGTCTGCGCGAAGAGTGGCTCTCGCTCGACGACTTCTCGCGCCAGTGGGCCGAGCTGATCTTCACGGTGCCCGCGGACCTCTTCATCCCCGGCGGCGGCCGACCGGAGACGATCGACAAGGACAAC
>CAIKNO010000372.1 GCA_903828805.1 uncultured Sandaracinus sp.
CGCGGCGCGCGACTCGACGGTGTCGGGACACAGGGGGCTTGTGCTGCACCCGGGTTCCGGGGCTACCCTGCGGTCGTCCGAGGCGACTTCAGAAGCGAGGCGCGGCCGTGAGTGACGTGACCCTGGTGACCGGCGCGGGTGCGGGGCGCATGCCTCGGGCTGGCGACGTGTTCGCCGAGCGATACGAGCTCGCCGAGGCGGTGGAAGTCAGCCCGCTCGTGTCGTCGTTCAGGGGCGTCGATCAGGAGACGGAGGCTCCGATCCTGCTTCGCTGCACGGCGCCCGGACTGCTCATGGAGAAAGACGCTCGCCGGATGGTCGAGCGCATGGGCCTGCTCGTCGGTGGCGGGGGGGCGCTGGTCTCGCTGCTGCGCGATGTCGATCGCGACGGCTCGCTCGTCGCGACGGTCGAGCCCTGGCCTCGCGGGGCGTCGTTGCGGTCCGTCCTGGACGCCCGACGTCGCAAGGGCGCGCCGTTTCGGGCGCACGAGCTGCTTCCGGTCGTCGCGCGTCTCGCGGGGGCCCTCGACTCCATCCCGAGCCATGCGTGGCACGGCGACGTCTGCGCAGAGCGGGTCTGGGTCGACCCGGATGGACTGCTCCTCACCGGGGGATTCCTCGTGGCGTCGCTTCCGGGCGAGAGCGTGACCATGGCGCTCGAGGAGGACGATGCGCTGCGGCGCAGGTATGCCCCCGAGGTGGCCGAGGGGCTCGGTGGCCGAGCGTCGGATCGCTGGGGCGTCGCGGCCCTCGTGTGGGAAGCGCTCACGGGGCGGGCCTATGAACCGCGAGCGACGGCGCCTTCGCTCGGCCCCGTGGAGGGCGCGCTCACGTCGCTGCTCCGCGTCGATCCCTCGTCGCGGCCCGCGAGCTTGTCGGGTCTGGTGGCGGCGGTCGCGGAGCTGGCGGGGATGGCGGTCCCCCGCATCGATCGCGACTCGTTTCCGCGGCCGAATCCATCTTCCGGCACGTCGACGCAGGGCGCGGGAGACGGGACCGACGTGTCGACGCAGGGCGCGGTGGACAGGACCGAGGTGTCGATCGAGCGTCCTGAGGCGCGGCCTGAGGGGCTCCCTGCTCGCACTCCGACGGCGCTTCCCCGCGGCGGGACGATGCGGCCCGCGTTCGTGCGTCAGCCGGCGCCGGACACCATCGAGATGCCGCTCGATGGGCCGGACAGTGGCGCGTTCACCCAGCCGTTCGCCGCGGTGATGCCCGGCCCCGAAGACACCGCGCCGCACGCGGCCATCGGGGCGGGCCGCCCATCCTCCGCGGAGAGGGCAGGCGCCCTCGGGGCAGGCGCCCCGCCGAAATCGTCGTCGGTTCGTCCGGGCAGACCGACCGGTGCCGGCCCGCCCGCCGCGGTGTCGGTGCCCGCCGCGGTGTCGGTGCCCGTCGCGGTGTCGGTGCCCGCCGCGGTGTCGGTGCCCGCCGCGGTGTCGGTGCCCTCCGCGGGCCGTGCGCCGTCGGTGCCGCCATCGCCGACCCGCCCGTCGTCCGTGCCTCCTCCTGCTCGCCCTGATCCCGTGGCTGCTGCGCCCCGTACTTCGGCGGGGAACCGGCGCGTCCCGGCCGGGGTGACGGTGGAGCTGGGCGCGGAGGAACTCGAGCCCCTCCAGCGTCTCGAACTCGGTGGTCACGCGAATCCGGTGGCTCCCGCGACGCTCGGCCCGGCGCCGACGGCGGGTGTCTCCGGTGCGGAGCCTGCACCGGCGCCGCGACGGCGAAAGGCGGCAGCGCCGCGAGAAGCGGTCGCCGTGCCGACCGACATCAAGGCGATTCCGCGTCCCCGCAGGATCGAGACCAGCGAGATCGCGATCGGTGAGGTGCTCTTCGACGCGTCTCGCCCGTCGTCCGTTCGAGCCTCGATGCAGGTGGAGTCACCGAGGCTCGGCCCGCCGCTGGTCGCTGCGCCCGAGGGGGGCTCGCGAGGGTCAATCTCCCGCCGCCCAGGGCGAATGGCCGAGGTGCTCGCGCGACGCCGCCGACCCCCGCCTGGGCGAGCTGGCTGGTCGTCGTCGCCGCGCTCTCGGTCGGGCTGCTGATCGTGGCGGCCGGCTTCTGGTATCGCGCCTCGGCGCGGCTGGCGGCGGAACAACGACTCCGACTCCAGGCGATCGAGTCCGCAGCGGAGTCCTCGACGCCGGGGCCCTCCGCACCCTGAGCCAAGGACTCCGGGCGCTTCCGCGGACGACCGCCGGACCGCGCGTCCGGCGCCTCCGGCTGGGGGTTCCCCCAGCGCGAGCGGCGGACTGCATCCCTGCAGCCCGCCGTTCGATGTGGTCGCGATCGCGGGCGAAGCGACGGCCTACGCCAGGTGTCGCTGGAGCAACTGGGAGAGGACGGTCTTCGGTGCGGCGCCGACGTGCTGACCGACGACCTTGCCGCCCTTGAACACGTAGATCGTCGGAACGCCACGGATCCCGAATCGAGCCGCGGTGTTCGGGCTCTCGTCGATGTCGAGCTTGGTGACCTTCGCCTTGCCGTCGTACTCGTCGGCGAGCTGGTCGATGAACGGCGCGATCTGTCGGCAGGGGCCGCACCACGTCGCCGTGAAGTCCACCAGGACCGGCGTCTCGGAGTTCAGGACCTCCGTGTCGAAGTTCAGATCGTTGACCACCTTGACGTTCTTGCCAGCCATACTTTTTCCTCCGGGGCCCGCCGAACGTAAGGAAGCCCCCGGGGGCTGTCAATCGCCGTCGCCCGGCACGGCGTGGTCGGCCCCCGTGGCCCACGGGCCGCCTGCGGGTTCGTGGCCGGCCCGGCGGACCGGAGCGCGCATGGCCCTCAGGCGAGCGCTCGCATCGCCCTCAGGCGAGCGCTCGCATCGCCACGTACGTCGCGCCGAGGAACGCCCACGCCCAGACCGCACGCCGCCGTCCATGGGCCCATGCGACGAAGGGGACTGCGGGCGGGACCAGAACCCACCACCGGGAAGGTCGCATGGGCTCTCGGGACGCGAGCACGGACGCGCCGAGGGCGAGGTGCATCAGCAGCCACGCCGCGAACGTCAGCACCCATGCGAGCAACCACCATGCGCCCATCCCCTGGCTCGTAGCAGCTTCCTCGAGGGCGGCCCATGCGGTATGTCCCGGCCGTGACAAGGCCCATCCGGATTGGACTTCTCGGGTGCGGCGTGGTCGGGCAGGGCATCCTGCGCCTGATCACGTCCCGAGACCGCTCGCTCGAACGCCGGCTCGGCGCACCTCTCGAGGTCAGGGGAATCGTCGCGCGGGACGTGGCGCGCGCGCGCGATCTCTGCGGGCTCGATCCGTCGCTGGTGTCGTCGGATGCGGGGAGGGTGCTCGATGACCCCGACGTCGACGTCGTCGTCGAGGTGATGGGCGGACTCGACCCAGCGGACGCCTACGTGAAGAGGGCGATCGACGCAGGCAAGTCGGTCGTGACCGCGAACAAGTTCTTGCTCGCCGAGCGCGGCCACGAGCTCTTCGAGCGAGCGGAGCGCCGTGGCGTCGACCTCGCGTTCGAGGCGGCGGTGTGCGGCGGGGTGCCCGTCATCCGTGTGCTGCGCGAAGCCCTCGTGAGCGACGACGTCGTGGCCCTGCGGGGCATCGTGAACGGGACGAGCAATTACATCCTGTCGCGCATGACCGAGGACCAGCTCGACTTCGAGGTCGCGCTGCGCGGCGCTCAAGAGGCGGGGTTCGCGGAGGCGGACCCGACGCTGGACGTCAGCGGGGGCGACGCGGCCCACAAGCTGACCATTCTGGCGACGCTCGCGTTCGGAGCGAAGATCCTGCCGCGTCAGGTGGCGACGGAGGGCATCGAGCGGATCGCGGCCGTCGACGTGAGGATGGCGGCAAGGTTCGGTCACGTCATCAAGTTGCTGGCGATCGGCCGCAGCCTGCCCGGGGGAGCGCTCGATCTGCGAGTGCATCCGGCCTTCGTCCCCGCACACAGCGTGCTGGCTTCGATCGGGGGGGCGTTGAACGCGGTCTCGATCGTCGGTGACAGCCTCGGGCCATGCATGCTGTCGGGCCTCGGCGCCGGAGCGATGCCGACGGCGATGAGCGTGGTGAGCGACATCGTCGACGTGGGCCGCAACCTGCTGATGGACGCGCGGGGTCGTGTGCCCCAGCGGGCGGTGCGCGAGGGGCTCCTGGTGGCACGCGACGTCCGCGACGCGGGTCAGCACGTCGGGCCGTACTACCTTCGTTTTTCGGTGCTCGATCGCCCCGGGATCCTCGCGCGGATCGCGGGAATCCTCGGGGCCTTCGACGTCTCGATCCGCCAGATGGTCCAGGAAGGGCGCGCGCGTCACACGACCGACGCGGTCCAGGTCGTGCTGTTCACGGACCCGTGCAGGGATGCGGACGTGCGGTCGGCGCTCCGGGAGATCCATCTGCTGGGCGGGATCGTCGAGCCTGCGCGGGCCATCCGCATCGAGGAAGGCTGAGCCCTGGCGTGGGGCTCGACCGCACGCTGGCCGCCGCGACCGTCGCCGACTAGCATCGCGGGCATGCTACCCACGCGCGAACTGATCGGCCTCGGCGAGATCCAGGCCGTCCTCGGGCCGGGCACGCGCTTCGACGGCAAGCTGACCTTCGAGGGGTGCGTCCGGATCGATGGCCACCTCGAGGGCGAGGTGTTCGGCGACGGAGTCCTCATCGTCGGTGAGGGAGCGAAGGTCCACGCCACCGTCGACGTCGGGACGCTGATCGTGCGTGGGGGCGTGGTCCGGGGGCGGTGCTCCGCGAAGCAATTGATCGAGATCCACGCCGAGGCCGCGGTCCACGGAGACATCCAGGCGCCCGAGATCGACATCGCCAAGGGGTGCATCTTCGAAGGGCGCTGCACCGTCCTCTCGGCGGCCGAGGAACGCATCGACCCGGACGACGCCTGAACGGCACCGTGGCGGGCGCCGTAGCCTCAGTACACGGCGATGCCTGCCCAGAGGCCGACGCGGACGCTCCCGTCGGTCGCCGTCTTTCCCGCGGTCGGCGAGGTGGACGACCCGGTGAAGCTCGATCCGTAGCTCACCCAGCCGAGATCGACTCCCCAGCTGAGGCCCACCGAGCCCGAGGGAATCCAGGCCCCGCCGAGGCCGGCTGCGAGGTCGAACCCGAGGGTGTCGCCGCCCGTGCCGTACCGTGACCAGTCGCCCCGCGACAGGGCAGGGCGGACGCCCCCTTGGACGTCCAGCACGAGCCACTCGCGCACCAGGCGGATCCGCCCCCGAAGTCCAGGGCGCACGAAGACGTACTCCGCGCTCTCGAGCAGCGTGTTGGTCCCGAGTGTGTGCGTGTCCCACCCGGCTCCGAACTCGAGCCCGAGTTCGGCGGTTTCCCCGATCGGCAGGAGGTAGCCGAGCGCGAAGTCGGCGCGAAAGAAGGTCGTCGGCACCTCGGTGCCCGCGGTGTCCACCTTGGTCACGAGGCCCACGGCGTGCGCGAAGGTCCCCCGCGCATAAAGGCCCCGGCCCAGCCCGGGGTCCGCGCCGAGAGGCCGCAGTTCAGCCCGGGCGCCGATCTCGGAGTACCACGCGGCATACCGCGAGTGCTGGCCGTCCTCGAACGTGACGTCGGCCTCGCGACTCCTCGGCACGGCGCCCGCCTGGAAGGTCAGGATCGCGGAGCGGCGATCCCAGGGGCGCTCGTCCGCCGCCTCCGCGGGCGCTGCCTCTCGGGCGCTCTCGGCATCGATCCGCGATGCGCTTTCGGTCAAAACCGGGGCCGCCTCGACGGCTTCGACGACGGGCGCCGGGAGCAGCGCGAGGGACGTCTCGAGGAGCTCGGTGACGGCGCGCCGCAGCACCGGTAGACGGGTCCCTTCCGCAGAGGTCGACGAGATGGCCTCCCCCGTGGCGTCCCGCGAGACGAGCGAGATCACCCGCCGCCGGCCGGACCCGCCGACCGTGCCCTGGACGACCAGCCGTGCCCCGAGTTCCTCGGCGAGCTCGGCGATCCCTCGGACCGACTCCGAGCTGGCTCGGACCCGACGCGCCGCGCTGTCCACACGCTCCAGCTCGACCGGCACCACGCCACGCGCGGCCTCGAGGATCGTCTGGACCTGGGCCCGCGCCGTCGCCGCGCCATCCCCGGCAAACGGGAGGACGGCCGTCCTCACCTGGGCGCGGACCGGCAGGCTCCAGCCGACCAGCACCACCCCTAGGAACACGCCCACCCCACGCCAACGATCGCGCATCATCGTGCGACTCAGGGTAGTCGAAAACCCCGCCGGTGCAGGCACTTCGGGAAGAGACCGAGACGGTCCGCCGCGTCCCTGCCCTGCCGCCCTTCGGCCGGCGGCCCCGCGCTTGACTGCCCTGAGAGGCGCTGCTAGGAAGCGCGCGCCTTGGTGGCCTCCCATCCCGCTCGCGGGTGAGTCGCCGACCTTCGTCGGTCCAAGGTCTGTCGAGTCCCAGCCCCCGGCTGCGAGGAACACGAATGTCGTCCATTCACCTGAGCGTCTTCCTGTCGGGAGCGGTCATCGACCTCGACGGCTCGGTCGTCCTGCAACTCGCGCTGTTCTTCGCGACGTTCTTCCTCTTGCGCGCGTTCGTCTTCCGCCCGTTGCTGGCGGTGTTCGATGCCCGGGAAGCGGCGATCGAAGGCGCCAAGCAGCAGGCGAAGAGCATCGACGGGGGCGCCGACGAGAAGCTGAAGGCCTTCGAGGCCGAGATGAAGAAGGCCAAGCAGGAAGCGGGCGCGGAGCGGGAGGCGCTGCGGCAGGAGTCGCTGCGGCTCGAGCGCGAGTTGCTCGCCAAGGCCCGGGCGGAGTCCGACGCGCTGCTCAAGGAATCGTTCGCACGAATCGAGAGCGACGCTGCCTCCATTCGCAGCGAGTCCAAGAAGGCCGTTCCGGCGCTCGCGGGCCAGCTCGCGGAGAAGCTCCTCGGAAGGAGGGTCGCATGAAGACGCGACGTGAGACGCTGCGGGCGTGGAGCCTTTGCCTGACGCTGATCGGCTTCGGGTCGGTCGCGGCCGGCGTGTCGTTCGCCGGTCGCGTGTCGGTGGCAGCGGCTCAGCACGAGGGCGGGGCGGAACACGGCGAGGCCGCCGAGCACGGAGCCCACGGGCACGAGGGCGGGATCGACCCGATCGCGATGGGCGGTTCGGTGTTGAACTTCCTCGTCCTCGTCGGCCTCATCTACGTGGGCCTCCGCAAGCCGCTCGAGTCGTTCCTCGCGACCCGCAGGGCGTCGGTGGTCGACGGCATGGAAGAGGCGCGCCGGGTGAAGGCGGCGGCCGAGGCGAAGGACGCCGAATACACCGCGCGGATTGCGAACCTCGACGCCGAGCTCGAGGGGCTGCGCGAGGACATGCGCCGCGGCGGGCTGCTGGAGCGCGACAGGATCGTCGCCGAGGCGAGCAAGCGCGCCGAGAAGATGCACGAGGACGCACGCTTCCTCATCGAGCAGCAGCTCAAGCAACTTCGTGAGGACCTCACGAAGGAGGCCGTGGAAGCCGCCGTGCGCGCGGCGGACGAGACGCTCCGTAAGGCGATCACCTCGCACGACCAGGAGCGGCTCGCACAGCAGTACCTCGGGACGCTCCGTAGCACCTTGCAGCGACAGAGCGGGGAGAGCCGGCAGTGATCGTCTCCGGAGTCGGAAAGCGGTATGCGCGGGCGCTCTTCGAGCTGGCCCACGAGCAGCAGTGCATCGTCCAGGCCGGACAGGCCCTGGGGGATGTCGCGCGTGCGTTCGAGACCAGCGCGGAGTTGCGCACGGTCCTCGAGGATCCGAAGCCCCTCCCGGAAGTGAAGCGCGAGCTGATCGCGGCCATCGGGACCCGCGTGGGCGCGCCCACGTTCGTGGTCAACGCGCTGCGCGTGCTCTCGGACCGCGGCCGGCTCGTCCACCTCGGGTCGATCGCGGCGGCCTTCGACGCGTTGGCGGAGAAGCAGGCGGGCACGTTGCGGGCGGAGGTCACGACCGCCGCACCGCTCTCCGAGGCGTACTTCGCCGAGCTCGGCAAGGCCCTCTCCGAATCCACCGGTCGAAAGGTGTCGCTCGTGCGGCACATCGACCCCTCCCTGGTCGGCGGCGTCGTCGTCCGCATCGGGGACACCGTGTACGACGGCTCGATCAAGAACCGTCTTTCCGATATCCGGCACCAGATGATGGTCGCCGCATCCCCCCACGGCCGCGCCTGAGTCGAGGAAACTATGCAGCTTCGTGCCGAAGAGATCTCCGAGATCATCAAGAAGCAGATCGCCAGCTACGACAAGGCGGTCGACGTCATGGAGACGGGCACCGTCCTGTCGGTCGGTGACGGTATCGCGCGCATCTACGGCCTCGAGAGCGCGATGGCCGGTGAGCTCGTGGAGTTCGCGGGCGGCCTCGTGGGCATGGTGCTGAACCTGGAGGAGGCCAACGTCGGCGTGGCCATCCTCGGGCAGGACACGAAGGTCCGCGAGGGCGATACCGTCCGGCGGACCGGCCGCATCTTCGACGTCCCGGTTGGCCCGAAGCTGGTGGGGCGCATCGTCAACGCGCTCGGCGAGCCGATCGATGGCAAGGGACCGCTGGAGGCCACCGACCGACGCCGCGTCGAGATCAAGGCCCCCGGCATCGTGCAGCGGCAGCCGGTCAAGGAGCCGCTCCAGACCGGCATCAAGGCCATCGACAGCATGATCCCGATCGGCCGGGGACAGCGCGAGCTGATCATCGGCGACCGCCAGACCGGCAAGACCGCCGTGGCCCTCGACACGATCATCAACCAGAAGGGCCAAGGCGTCTTCTGCGTGTACGTCGCGATCGGTCAAAAGCAGTCGACCGTCGCGAACGTGGTGACGAAGCTCGTCGAGCACGGCGCCATGGAGTACACGACGATCGTCGTCGCCGGCGCGTCGGAGTCCGCCCCGCTTCAGTACATCGCGCCGTACTCCGGCGTGACGATGGGCGAATACTTCCGCGACAACGGGCAGCACGCGCTGCTCGTGTACGACGACCTGTCCAAGCAGGCCGTCGCGTACCGCCAGCTCTCGCTGCTCCTTCGCCGCCCGCCGGGCCGCGAGGCGTATCCGGGCGACGTGTTCTACGTTCACAGCCGCCTGCTCGAGCGCGCCGCGAAGATGGCCGAAGAGTGGGTCTGTGTGAAGAAGGACCAGGATCCCAAGCGCGACCTCCCCGGTGTGCACGTGCACATCGGCGAGGAAGCGAAGAAGGAAGCCGAGAAGGAAGCCAAGGAGAAGGGTGGCGACCACGTCGCCAAGAAGATCCCCGACTCCGGCGGCTCGCTCACGGCGCTTCCGATCATCGAGACGCAGGCTGGCGACGTGTCGGCGTACATCCCGACGAACGTCATCTCGATCACCGACGGTCAGATCTTCCTCGAGAGCGATCTGTTCTACTCGGGCGTTCGTCCCGCCATCAACGTCGGCATCAGCGTGTCGCGCGTCGGCGGCAGCGCGCAGACGAAGGCGATGAAGAAGGTCGCCGGCCCGCTGCGGCTCGAGCTCGCCCAGTTCCGCGCGATGGCGGCGTTCGCGCAGTTCGCTTCGGATCTCGACAAGGCGAGTCAGCGGCAGCTTGCCCGCGGAGCACGTCTCGTCGAGATCATGAAGCAGGATCAGTTCTCGCCCTACGGCGTCGAGAAGCAGATCATCTCGATCTTCGCGGCGACCAAGGGGTATCTGGACGAGCTTCCGGTCTCCGAGGTCCGTCGTTACGAGCGCGAGATGCTCGCCTTCCTCGAGGGAAGCCATGGCGCGCTCGTCGAGGGCCTTCGCAAGAAGTCCGAGATCACCGGGGACGTCGAGCAGGCCTTGACGGCCGCGCTCAAGGACTTCGCGAAGATCTTCAGCACCGGTGAAGCGGGCGGCGAGAAGCCCACGAAGAAGTCGTCCAAGAAGGACCGCGCCGCGGAGTGACGGCCCGGGGCCCCCGCGAGGGGGCCTCCCGCGTCAGCCCGACCGAGCCCCGAGCGAACGAGCAGCGAGCAGGAGAACTCCGTGGCGAACCTCAAGGCCATCCGCAAGCGCATCGGCAGCGTCAAGAACACGCAGAAGATCACGCGTGCGATGAAGATGGTGGCCGCCGCCCGACTTCGGCGAGCGCAGCAGGCCATCTCCGAGGTCAGGCCCTATGCGGTCAAGACCATGGAGGTCCTTGCGTCGGTGGCCGCGCGCGCCGGCGACGAGGACGCGCATCCGTTGCTCGCGCGACGCGAGCGCAAGAAGGTCCTCATCCTGACGCTGACGAGCGACCGCGGCCTCGCGGGTGCGTTCAACGCGAACATCAGCAAGGCGGCGTTCAGGAAGTGGAAGGAACTCGAGGCCGAGGGCATCGAGGTGGGCTTTGCGGTCATCGGCCGCAAGGCTCGGGACTTCCTTCGGCGCCGCGGGGCGAAGATCGAGTTCGAGTTCACCGGCGTGTTCGAGAACCTGACGGTGGCCAAGGCGGGCGAGATCGGCCGGGCCCTCGTGAACGAGTACAAGGCCGACGGCTACGACGAGGTCCTCCTCGCGTACAACGAGTTCAAGAGCGCCATTTCTCAGACGGTGGTCCTCGAGCCGCTCTTGCCCATCACGGTGGCGGAGAGTGACGCGGAAGAGCTCGCGGGCGACTTCATCTACGAGCCGCACAAGGAAGCGCTGCTCGAGCGCCTCCTGCCGATGTACGTCGAGGTCGAGGTCTTCCGCGCGCTTCTGGAGTCGGTCGCGTCGGAGCACGGCGCGCGCATGACCGCGATGGACAACGCGACGAAGAACGCGTCGGAGCTCGTCGGTCGCCTGACCCTGCTCTACAACCGTGCGCGCCAGGCCGCGATCACGACGGAGCTGATGGAGATCATCGGCGGCGCCGAGGCCCTCAAGGGCTGAGCGCGTCCGGGGACGCAGATGGCGCGAGGTCGTCGAGTCAGAGTGCTGCCTCGAGCGGCGCTCGCGGCGGCTTGGGTGTCGCTGGCGCTGGTGTTCTGCCCTTGCGGCGCACCGGGCGCGGGCGCGCAGTCCCCCTCCGGTGGCGGGTACGCGACGACCGATCCCGATTGGCGCTTCACGCTTCACCAGCGTCGCGTCAAGGTCGTGCTGCTGGCCGGTTCGATCGGAGCGTTCCAGCAGGAACCCTACGCTCGGCACCTTCACCAATGGTGCGGCAACGCCGAGATCCGCAACCTGTCGAGGGTCGGGTACGGCGCGTGGCAGCTCTACGAGCACCTTCGGAGCCAGGTCCTCGAGAATCCCCGGTTGCCGATCGGCGCACAGGGTGTCGAGCTCTGGATGATCTGGAACGGCGGGCTGAACAGCGCGGCCACCGGGCAGCGGAGCAACCACTACATCCGCAGGGCGTTCCGCGACGCGCACCGGCGAGGGATCAGGGTGGTGGGGCTCTCGCTCTCGCCGTGGGGAAGCCTCGAGGACACGCGGCGCTGGGGAGGGGCTGCGGCGCTGGAGACGCAGCGGAACACGCGTCGGATCGTCGACTTCGTGATGGGCAGAGTCAGCCCGGCGGCGGCGCTCGGTCCTTTCGCCGAGCACCGTGAGACGCCCGCAGACGGTCCCTGGCGGCCGGAAGAGCAGGCCGACGTCCGGGTCGATCTGTACGACTCGCCGTTGAGAGATCGGGACGCCCCGGTGCGGGACGTGACCGCGATGCGGGCCCTCCTGACCCGCGACGGGCGGTGGATGCGGACCGTCGAGGGGCTCGACCCCGCCGCTCGAGAGGCGCGCCTCGCCGCGGATGCGGGGACCCTCGCCGAGCTGCCGAGATGGTTCTTGCGACGTGAATTTCGAGGGTTCGATGCGGTGCATCCGAACCAAGCGGGACATCGCGCCATCGCGGAGATGGTCTGCCCCCGGCTTCCCGCGAGCTGGGGCTGCCAGTGCCCCTCGGCGACCACCGCGCCGACGTCCGCGCGCTGATCGACGCCTCCGCGCGGGCGGACCACGCGACGCTCTTCGACGGGACGCACCGCCGGCGCGCCGCCTGTGCGAGCCAGCCGCACTCGCCATGGACGTGAGCGCCGGCCGCCCTTCGGGCGACCTCGGCGAGCCGGCCCTCCGCCGGAATCTGGTCGTCGCGTCTCGGCTGGATCTTGGCCGTCGCGTCGCGGCCGGCCGAAGCCCACCGCGACGCGTCCGTGCTCCAAGGTCGCCTCGGACGAGGCGGCCCCACGAGTCGTTCAGGCCGGGGCCGCGCCCGGGGTCGAGGCCAGCTCGGCCACCCGGAGCTTGAGGCGGCTCGGGTCCTCGAGGGCAGCCTCCAGCACTTCTTCCATCTTGGCGACGGAGACGAACTCCAGTTCGCTCTTGATCTCGGCCGGCACGTCCTCGAGGTCCGCCATGTTGCGCTCGGGGAGGATGACCCGCTTGATGCCCGCGCGGTGTGCGGCGAGCACCTTCTCCTTGATGCCGCCGACTGGCAGCACGCGGCCGCGAAGCGTGATCTCCCCGGTCATGGCCACGTCGTGACGGACGTTGATGCCGGTGAGGAGAGACACGAGCGCAGTCATCATCGTGACGCCTGCGCTCGGGCCGTCCTTGGGCATGGCCCCCGCCGGAATGTGGATGTGGATGTCGTGCTTCTCGAGGAAGTCCTCGGCGATGCCGAGGGCCTTCGCGCGGGTCCGCACGAAGCTCATCGCGGCCTGGGCCGACTCCTTCATGACGTCGCCGAGCTGTCCGGTGAGCTGCAGCTTTCCGCTGCCGTGCATGCGCGTGGCCTCGATGAAGAGGATCTCCCCTCCGACGCTGGTCCAGGCGAGGCCCGTCGACACGCCGGTCTCGGCGGTGCGCTCGGCCACGTCACTGACGAAGCGCGGCGGGCCGAGGAAGGGGCGAATGTCGTCTCCGGTGTCGACGCGGAACGGCCCCTGATCGCCTTCGGCGACTTTCACCGCGATGCCGCGGATGACCGTCGCCACCTGCCGCTCGAGGTTGCGCACGCCCGCCTCGCGGGTGTGGTGGTCGATCAGGTTCTCCAGCGCCTTGCTGGTGAAGTCGAGCTGCCCCGGCTTGAGGCCGTGCTCCTCGATCTGCTTCGGCAGCAGGTGGTTCCGCGCGATGTCCAGCTTCTCGCGGCGCGTGTAGCCGGGGATCTCGATGATCTCCATGCGGTCACGGAGCGGCGCAGGGATCGTGTCGCCCACGTTGGCGGTCGCGATGAACATCACCTTCGAGAGGTCGTACGGCACCTCGAGGTAGTGGTCGGCGAACGTGTCGTTCTGCTCCGGATCGAGCACCTCGAGCAGCGCTGCGGCCGGATCGCCCCGGAAGTCGTGGCCGATCTTGTCGATCTCATCGAGCATGAACACCGGGTTGATGGTGCTGCCCTTCTTCATCCCCTGGATGACCTGGCCGGGGAGGGCTCCGACGTAGGTCCGCCTGTGCCCACGGATCGCAGCCTCGTCGTGCACGCCGCCGAGCGACACACGGACGAACTTCCGGCCGAGCGCGCGGGCGACGCTGCGGCCGAGCGACGTCTTGCCGACGCCCGGGGGCCCGAGGAGGCAGAGGATCGGGCCCTTCTTGTCCTTCTTCAGCTTGCGGACCGCGAGGTACTCGACGATGCGCTTCTTGACCTTCTCGAGACCGGAGTGGTCTTCCTCGAGGACGCGGCGAACCTCGGCGATGTCGAGGTTGTCGGTCGTCTCCTTCGACCACGGAATGTCGAGGATCCAGTCGATGTAGGTGCGCACGACCGTGTACTCGGCGGAGCCGACCTGCATGCTCCGGAGCCGCTTCAGCTGCTTTCGCGCGACCTGCTCGGCGTCGTGCGAGAGGTTCGCCTTCGTGATGCGCTCGTCGAGCACGTCCAGGTCGCCCTGGTCGCCGTCCTCTTCGCCGAGCTCTTCCTTGATGGCCTTCAGCTGCTGTCGGAGGACGTACTCGCGCTGATTCTTGCCCATCTCCTCCTTGATCTGGGAGTTGATGCGCTCCCGCATCTTCAGGATCTCCAGCTGCCGGGTGAGCAGACGGAGCACCTTGCGGATGCGGTCCTTGACGTCGAGGGTCTCGAGGAGCTGCGCCTTCTCCTCGACCGGGGCGTCGAGGTTCGCCGCGACGAGGTCGGCGAGCTGGCCAGCCTCGTGGATGGAATCGATGAGGGAGGTGGCCTCGCGGGGCAGCTCGGGCATGAGCTGGATGACCTGCTTGGCGATGTCGCGGAGGCTCATCGAGAGGGCCTCGGTCTCGACGTCCTCGAAGCGGGGCTGGTCGAGCCGCGAGATCCTGGCCCGCATGTACGGGTCGCCGGTGATGACGCTCTCCATCCGGATGCGGCCGAGGCCCTGAAGGATCAGGGAGTAGTTGCCGCTCGAATGCTTCAGCGCCTTCAGCACCCGCGCCGCGACACCGACGGGGTAGAGGTCCGGTTGCTGCGGATCGTCGGTCGAGGGATCTCGCTGCGGGAAGATGGCGATGACCGGCTGCGCGAGGTTGTCGAGGTCCTCGACCAGCGCGACCGACTTTTCTCGGCCCACGTCGAACGGCGCGACGGCCCCCGGGAAGAGCACCGCGTTCCGGATCGGAAGGACGGGGAGCTCGTCGCCGAAGTTCAGATCCTGGTCGGTGAGCTCGCTGGCCTTCTCGTCTTCGTCTGCCATGGGGCCTCTTCTGGTGCGGAGGATTCCCGAGCAGAGGGAACCCCTGAAAATGTTGGAGGGAACATAGTCAGGCGCCTTCCGGAGCGCAAGGTTGGGGTCTGGCCTCGACGCCGTGCTCGGTGAGGTCACCCGTTGGGCACGTCGGCCGCGTGCCGTGCACGACGCCTACGGGCTGGGCGCGCGATGCGTTGCGGGTCGAGGGCGCTTCGCGATCACGAGGCACGAGACCCCGAACGGCAGGCGAATTCTCGGCGCGATCCAGCGCTCGGCGCCGAGGATGGCGGTGAGCGCGGCGTTGAGCCCGGCGCTCGGGACGTCGAGGTCCGCCCGATCCGTCCCCGACGCGCCGCGCGTGGCGCGCAGCTTGTCGGCCCAGCGGGTGAGCACGACGGCGGGGAACAGGAAGAAGTTGTAGTAGGTCCCGTGCGAGATCTCGAACCCCGCATGCCGCAGGACCCCTTCGAATTCTTCGAGGCGGTAGCGGCGCTGGTGGTCGAGCGCCTCGTCGTGGGCGCTCCAGAGGGCCTCGAACGCGGGCACGGTGAACACGCCGACGCCGCCGGCCTTCAGCACCCGGAGCAACTCCCTGGACGCCCTGCCGTCGTCCTCGAGGTGTTCGAGCACGTCGAGCGCGAGCACGGCATCGAAGCTCCCGTCGGCGAAGGGAAGTTCGTACGCCGAGCCGCGGACCACGGCGGCCCCGGGGGCCCTTCGTCGGGCGAAGGCCACCGCGGTGGGTGAAGCATCGAGGCCGACCACGCGCATCCCAGCGGGCAACTGGGTCAGCGTGAAGCCGGTGCCGCAGCCGAGATCGAGGACCCGGGGCTGCGCAGCTCGCTCCGTGCCGAGCGCCCGCTCGAGGGCCGCCACGATGACCCGCCGGGTCCCTCGGAACCAGAAGTGGCGCGTCTCGACCTCGTGCATCCGTTCGTGCTCGTGGGGTCGCATGCGACCGCCGTTCTACCGTCGTTGGCCCGCGGGGGCCAACGTGTTGCCGGGGCTTCGGGCTCTGGTACCCTCGGCCGCCACAGAGGGCCGTGGCCATGCCGTCGATCATCGAGTATTTCTTGCTCCGAGACGCCCGTGCCGAGGCGCTGAAGACCCCGGACGCCGCGCGGGTCGCGATCGGTCGGGCCTTGTCGCTCGGCCGGCAGAAGGGCGAGGCCGCCGACGCGCTGTGGTCGAACGGACATGCGGCCGAAGGGCTGCGCCTCGCGGTCGACGCGCTGCACGCGGTGCTCGACGCCTGCGCCCCGTCGCCCTCCGCGCCGTTGCCCTCCGCGCCGTTGCCCGCCGCGCCGTTGCCCGCCGCGCCGTCGCCCGCCGCCGCTTCCGAGGAGGCCGCCGAGGACGGCGGCGATGCGCCGCAAGACACCGCCGCCGTGGCGGCTTCCGAGGGCCCGCGATGGCGCGCGTTCCTCGCTGGGCGCGGGATCCCCGCGTCGCGGCTCGATGCCTTCGCGGTGCTCGAATCGACGTCGTCGAGTGCCCTGCTGCCCGTCCTCGATGCGGAGGTCGGCGGAACCCACGCGGACCTCTACGAACAGTCCTTGGCCGCGCGGCTCGAGGTCGTCCGGGCGGTCGCGGGCGTCGCGCTGACGACGCGCGAGCTCGCGTGGTTGCGCGCGATCCGGATCGGAAGCGTCGTCGTGGTGCTGGCCGTCGTCGTCGGCCTGGTCGGCTTGCTGACACGGAGGCCAGAGCGCCCGCTCGTGCAGGCCTCGGACGTCTTCGGACAGAGTCCTCAATTCGCGGCGGGCCTGGTGCTCGACGGTCGTGAGGACACCGAATGGCTGCTGCCCGATCACGCGAGTGGGTGGATCGAGACCCGTCTGCCGGAGGCGCGACGCGTGTCGGCCGTGACGATCACGAACGCGGACAATCCGCCCCACTTCGACCGGGCCACGCGCGAGTATCGGGTGGAACTCTACTCGGCCGACCGCGTCGTCGGGTCCGCGGACGGCGTGTTCGAGAACCTCGAGCGGGAGCCTGCTCCGCGGCGGATCGAGGTCGCAGGCGACGACGTCGACCGCGTCCGTTTCGTCGTGCGTTCCACGCACGGTGCGGGCGGCGGGATCGCCGAGTTGAGGGTCGAGCCTTGACCGGGTCTTCTCCCCGCGGCCTCGCCGGTCCGCGCGAGGTCCTGCGCGCGTGGGCGTGGGCGGGCGCGGCGATCCTGGCTTTCTCGTCGTGCACGCGTGGGGCGGAGGCCCCGTCCCGAACGTCGCGGGTGCTCGGCGAGGCCGTGCCTTCGGACGTGGAGGGTGTCCCTGCGGCCCCGCGCGAGGGCTCCGGACCGACGCCCGCGGGCGCCGAGCCCGTCGCCCACGCCGTGGCCGCCGCGGGTGGGCTCGGATGGGATGCGCGGGCGCCGCTGATGGCGCGCGCGCCGAGGTCCGCGATGCGGGCCGCCGAGTACGGCGTGGAGGGACATCCGGACGCCGAGCTGACGGTGTTCCATTTCGGGGCCGGGCAGGGCGGCTCGGTCGAGGACAACCTCGACCGATGGGTGGGCCAGGTGACGCAGCCGGATGGGCGTCCGAGCCGAGACGTCGCCCGAATCGAGACCCTCGATGCCCACGGTCTGCGGATCACGACGCTGGACGTCCGGGGAACCCTCGGCGCGGCGATGCCGGGGATGCCCGCGGCCGGCCCGCCGCGGGAAGGGGCCCGGGTGCTCGGTGCGATCGCCGAGGGCCCTCGTGGCCCCGTCTTCTTCAAGCTCGTCGGGACCGAGGCGGCGCTCGAGGCGGCCGAGGGTTCGTTTCGCCATCTGGTCGAATCTCTCCACGCCGCGGACTGAGCGTCGCTGGCCAGCGCGGGTGCACTGCGTCGGGCCCGCGCAGACGTGCCGCCATGGAGCGCCCCGGGACCGTCCCGGCATGCCGGGCGCAGCGCGTCCGATCCGCATTTCACTTTCGTGTACCGTTCGCCCATGGCCACGATGTCCCTCCTGTTCGGGCTGCGCTGTCGCGTCTCACGGCGACCCTACATCGTGGCGGGATGCCTGCTCGCGGTGCTCAAGTTCGCGGTCGATTTCGCCATCGTGTACGGCTTCACAGGCCGCTCGTGGCACCCCCTCGGATACTTGATCCCGAGCATCATCCTGCGCGACATGGACATGGGCAGCGTCCCGGAATGGATGCACCTCTGCGTCGCGGCCGCCTCGATGCCGTTCTTGTGGGTGGGGCTCTCGATGAGCATGCGGCGCGCCGCGGACGCGGGCGTCACGCCCTGGCTCGGCGCGCTCTTCGTCGTGCCCCTGCTGAACTACGCCGTCATCGCGCTGCTCTGTGCGCTGCCGACGAAGTCGGATGCGGCGTGGGACGTGCCGAGCTTCCAGCGAGTCGCGTCGGCGCCCCCGGCGGTCACAGCCGGCGCGCGCCGCGGTGCTGGGCGTGCTCGCGAGCATCCTGCTCGGGCTGTCGATGCTCTGGCTCTCGGTGTTCGGGCTCGGCGTGTACGGTGCGGCGCTGTTCTTCGCGACGCCCTTCGCGATGGGGGCGGTGTCGGCGACGGTCTACAACCGTCATGAGCAACGGCCGCTCTCGTCCACCCTCGTGCTCGCGCTCGTCGGCACCGCGATGTCGGGGTCCATCGTGTTGCTCTTCGCGGTGGAAGGGGTTCTTTGCCTCGCGATGGCGTTCCCCATCGCAGCGGTCATCTCGCTGGTGGGCGCGCTGATGGCCTGGGTCATCGCGAACGGGTTGCGTGCGCTGCCTCGCGGCCCGGCGGCGGCGGCGTTCGTGTTCATCCTTCCCGGGCTCGCGTTCGGAGAGGCGCAGCTCGCCGAGCCGACCCTTCGGCACGTCACCACGAGCATCGAAGTGGACGCGCCGCCCGAGCGAGTCTGGCCGAACGTGGTCGGTTTCTCGGAGCTTCCCGCGCCCCCCGAGTGGTTCTTCCGGCTCGGCATCGCCTACCCGCAGCGGGCACGGATCGAAGGCTCGGGGGTGGGCGCCGTCCGGCATTGCGAATTCTCGACCGGGCCCTTCGTCGAGCCGATCACGGTCTGGGATCCGCCCCATCACCTGGCGTTCGACGTGACGTCGCAGCCTCCCTCGATGACGGAGCTCAGCCCCTACCGGCACATCGATGCGCCGCACCTCGACGGCTACATGGTGTCGCGCGGAGGCGAATTTCGCCTGGTCGCGCTGCCCGGCGGGCGCACGCGGATCGAGGGCACGACGCACTACACGCTCGCGATCTACCCCGAGACCTACTGGGTCGGATATGCCGAGGCGCTGCTGCACGCGATCCACTTCCGCGTGCTGAGCCACATTCGCGACCTCAGCGAGGCCGGGTGAACGACGTGCGCCGGTCTCCGCGGGATTCAGCTGGGGGTCGGCTCGCTCCCCGGCGACGTGGCCGGGGCCGGCGCCGCGAAACCGTCCGGTGAAGACTCACGCGCGGCCGGCTGGAGCTCCGCGATGCTGGCTCCGTCCGTGGCCTTGGTCGGGCGGTTCCGGACCGGGCGCAGGATGAACGGGCGGTCGTGCCGCACCTTGGCGTCGGCGCGGGCCGCGGCGTCGCGGGCGCGGGTGAGGAACTCCTGCTGGGCGCGCACCGGATCGTCGCCGTCGGCGGCGAGCACGCGGGTGAACGACCCGTCGGCGCGCATCTGCTTCGCCTTCACCGTGTCGCGCATCTCGGTTCCGAGGATCTCCTCGATCAAACGGGCCTTGAGCAGCGGCTCTTCGATCGGCACCATGACCTCGACCCGCCGCTGGAAGTTGCGCTGCATCCAGTCCGCGCTGGCGATGTAGACCTCCTGCACGCCGTCGGCTTCGAAGCAGAAGATCCGCGCGTGCTCGAGGAACCGGTCGATGATCGAGCGGACTCGGATCCGCTCGCTCAGGCCGGGGATCCCTGGTCGCAGCACGCAGATGCCGCGCACGAGGAGGTCGATCTGCACGCCCGCCTGCGAGGCTCGGTAGAGGGCGTGCACGACGTCCGGATCGACCAGCGAATTCATCTTCGCGACGATGCGCGCGGGTCGGCCGGCACGCGCTGCGAATGCCTCGCGCTCGATGAGCCCGAGGATCCGCTCGTGCAGCCCGAGCGGCGCGACGATCAGCTTCTTCCAGGTGGCCGGCGCGGTGCACGAGGTCAGCAGATTGAAGAGCGAGCTCGCGTCCTCACCGATGTCGGGGCGCGCGGTGAAGAAAGACACGTCGGTGTAGAGACGCGCCGTGCTCGGGTTGTAGTTGCCCGTGCCGAGGTGCACGTAGCGCTTCAGTTCGCCGGCCTCGCGGCGCACGACGAGCGCGGCCTTGGCGTGCGTCTTGAGACCCAGCAGGCCGTACACGACGTGAACGCCGGCCTCCTCGAGCTTGCGCGCCCACTGGATGTTGTTCTCCTCGTCGAAGCGCGCCTTGATCTCCACCAGGGCCGTGACCTGCTTCCGGTTGTCGGCGGCGCGCATCAGCGCCTTGACGATCGGGGAGTCCCCGCTCGTCCGGTAGAGGGTCTGCTTGATGGCCAGGACGTCGGGATCCTGGGCGGCTTCCTCGATGAACCGCACGACCGGATCGAAGGACTCGTACGGGTGGTGCAGGAGCAGATCCCGGCGGGCGATCATGTGGAAGATCGACTCTTCCTCGTGACGAAACGGCGGCAGCAACTGCGGAGTGAACGGGGGATCGCGCAGCTCCGGCAGGTGCTCGAGCGTCTCTCCGAGTTGCCCGAGATCGGGCAGGTTCAGAGGCCCCTCGACGGACAGAACGTAGTCCGGCTCCACGCGGAGCGCATCGCGCAGCATGTCCTGTGCGGCCTGGTGCGAGCGCCCGTCGACGAGCACGCAGACCGCGTTTCCACGGTCGCGGCGACGGACCTCCTGCTTGACGCTCTCGAGGAGGTCTTCGGCCTCCTCCTCGTCGATGGAGAGGTCGAAGTTTCGGACGACCCGGAACGGCCACGCGCCGAGGCATCGGAATCCAGGGAAGAGCTCGCCCACATGCAGGGCAATGAGATCGTCGAGCAGGACGTACGACGCCTGAGCGCCGGCCTCGCCGACCGGGAGGCGCACCATCCGCGGCAGCACACCGGGGACTTGCACCATCGCGAAGACCGGGGCGTCGGTGTTGCGCTGTGAGCCCGAGAGCATCGCGATGATGTTCAGGCTCTTGTTTCGGAGGTGTGGGAACGGATGCCCGGGATCGATGGCGAGCGGCGTCAGGACCGGCAGCACCTGGGCATGAAAGTACGTGCGGAGATGCTCACGGGCGGGGCCCTGGACGTCCGCCGCCGCCAGAAGCCGGACTCCGCGCGCGGCGAGTTCGGGGAGGATGTCCTCGAGGACAGCCTCGGCCATCTCGTTGCGCATGCGCCGGACCCGTTGTGCCACGAGCGCCAATTGCTCCGCAGGTCCCAGCCCCTCCGGCGTGCTCACGGGCACCCGATCCCGGTGCTGCCCGAGGAGCCCCGCGACCCGGACCATGAAGAATTCGTCGAGGTTGCTCGCCGAGATCGAGACGAACTTCAGGCGCTCGAGGAGCGGAACCTCGGGGTTGCGCGCCTCGTCCACCACCCGCTGGTTGAACGCGAGCCACGACAGTTCGCGGTTCTGGAACAGCTCCGGGCTGTCCTTCAACGGATCGATCACGACGAAGGCCCCTGCGTCCGAGGGGGTTCGCGAACGGGCCGCGTGGGCCCGTGGGGAGGATGTTGCGGCGTGGTCTCCGTGCGAAGGATCGTGCGTCACGGGATGCAGAGTACCCGAAGACGGGCCGCCACCGGTGACAACTGCCGACACCGTGGGAGCCCGACCGGGCGGCGCCGGTGGGAGCCCGTCACGGCTCGGGCGTCATCGGGCCGAGCCCGCCGTACATCAGGCGCTGCTCTCGGGTCAGCGCACGCGCGGCGGCGATGGCGCCGAAGACGCTCCCTCCCTCCGTGATGGTGCGCGGATAGCTCCCTGATCGCTCGACGCGGAAGAGCCCGAAGCGCGGTTCGTAGCCCTCGGCCCACTCGAAATTGTCCATCAGCGACCAGTGGTAGTAGCCGCGGACGTCCACGCCGGCGCTGCGCGCGCGCGCGATCTGCTCGAGGGTGCGAACCACGTTCTCGGCGCGCCTCGCGCCGACCTCAGTGGCGATGCCCGCCTCCGTCACGAGCAAGGGCAGGTCGGGCCACCGCCGGCCGAAGTCGAGCAAGATCTCGCCGAGCCCCGGCTCCCAGTACTCGTAGCCCATGACCGGAACGAAATGCGAAGGCTCTTCCGGGGGAAGGCAAGCGCCGAAGTCGAGCGCACCGAAGCAAGGCGTGAGCGCCAGCGGGGCGATGGCGGCGGGCTGCGCGGTGACGCCGGCGCGGAAGTAGTACTGGACCCCGAGCCAGTCGAGGGTGTTCGCCCACTCCGGATGGGCCTCGTCGGCGGTGCCATCGAGGTCGGGGTCGAAGGTGCCGTTGCGGAGCGAGTCGACCAGCAGCGAGTGATACACGTACGACATCCGCTGGGCGGCCGCGACGTCCTCCGGCCGGGTGCTCGGCGCGCCGCGCCGGGCGGGCGTCCAGTACGCGACCGAGAGCGGCACCCCGACGACGGCTGCGGTTCCGTCTCCGTCGGCATCGACCGTGTCGCAGCGGTGAAGGGCCTCGTACATGGCGACGTGGGCGGTGAGAGCGTCGCGAACGACCTGCATGAAGCGTGGGAAGTCGCCGGTGATGAAGTTCCGGCCCGGGGGGAACTGACCGCCCGCGCCGTAGGCCGCGAAGAGGTAGTTGATGGGCTCGTTGATCGTGCCCCACTCGTCGATGCGATCTCCAAAGCGGGTGCCGAGCAGGCACGCGTGCTCTCGGAGCTCCTCGATGATGTCGGCACCGCCTGCGCTGCCGAAGCCGCAGAGCCATTCGTCGTTCGGGTAGGGCGCGACGCACGCCTCGGGCTGCCGGCGCGGATCGTCCACCCACGTGGGGTTGGAGAAATGGTGCACGGTGACCATCGGGCGGATGCCGGCGGCGGTCAGGGACGTCAGCAGGGCGTCGTAATGAGTGAGCGCGGTCTCGTCGAGGGTGTCGCGCATCGGCTCGATGCGGGACCACTCCATGCTGAAGCGGTACGAGTCGACGTTCAGCTGATCGAGGAGCGCGAGGTCCGCCTGAGCGTTCGTGTAGCCACGGACGGCGTCATCGACGAAGGTGCCCCGCCCCAGGCCGCCCATCGACGCGGGTGCGGTGAACGCCCACCAGTCGTTGTGAACGTTGCCGTCCTCGATCTGGGCGGCGGCGGTGGCCACTCCGAAGCGGAACGAGCCACGTCCGGCCGCCCCGACGAGTGCGCCAGGCTCCCCGAAGGCCACGGGGTCGGCGGGTCCTCCGTCGGGTGGCACGCCGGCGTCCCTTCCCGCGTCCGTCGTCGACGGGCCGGCGTCCTCGGCACCCGCGTCTGCAGGGCCCGGGGTGGGGTCGCACGCGAGCAGCATCGTGCTCAGGGCGACGAGCGGCGAGAACCGGAGAATCGACATGCAGCCTCCTCAGGCGACCGTGGCCAGGAACTGGTTGAGCTCGGACAGCGCGTGCCCGTCGCCTGCGCGACGCGCCACGTCGGCCCCTTGCGCCGCGTGCCCGCGCGCCGCGTCCGGCAGCCCCCGCTCGCTGGCCACCTGAGCCGCCATCAAGTAGCTCGGGACGTAGTCCGGAAAACGCGCGATCACGCCGTCGAATCCGGCCGCGGCCTCCTCGAGCCGTGCGAGGGAGCGAAGTTCCATCGCGCGGGCGTAATGGATGAACGGGTCGCCCGGCTTCTGCGCGAGCATGGCGTCGATGGCAGCGAGCCTCTTGGACATGGCCGCGCATCATATCCGCAGAGGCGGTCTCGACGCGACGTCGAGTTGGCCGCCCGTCGGAGGGGACCTCGGAGGGCTCAGGCGCCGGGATGCCGCTCGAGCACGCCGAGGTAGGGCAGGTTCCGGTGGCGCTCTGCGAAGTCGAGGCCGTACCCGATCACGAACACGTCGTCGATCGTGAAGCCCAGGTAGTGGATCTGCACCGGAACCCGCGTGCGGGCGGGCTTGTGCAGGAGGGCGCAGAGTTCGACCGAGGCGGGCCTTCGGGTCTCGAGATTGTCGAGCAGGTAAGCCATCGTGAGCCCGGTGTCGACGATGTCCTCGATGACGATGACGTGCTTGCCCTCGATCGCCCGGGTCAGGTCGTAGGTGATCTGCACCACGCCGGTCGACTCGGTGCCGTCCCCGTAGCTTCGGCAGCCGAGGAAGTCGATGGTGACCGGGAGGTCGATGGCCCGCGCGAGATCGGCCGCGAACATGAAGCTGCCCTTGAGCACCGGGACGAGCGTGACCTCGTGCCCGGCGTGCGCTGCCGTGATCTGCCGCCCGAGCTCTTTCACCTTGGCGGCGATGGTCGCTTCGTCGATCAGCGTGCGGATGGTGTCCACTGAGGCCTCCCGGAGGGTTCGTTCCCGCACCGGTCGAAGAGACCGTCACGGCGCCGGGATGATGCCCGAGATGAAGCCCGCGGAGCGACCGATTGTCTCAGGTTCGCCCGCAGGCCTTCGGCTCACGCCACACGGTCCAGTTCCAGACCCTCGAGCTGGGAGCGGAGCTTCGACTTCGCGCGCGCTTCGAGCTGGCGTGCACGTTCGCGCGACACGCCGAGGTGACGGCCGATCTCCGCCAGCGACACCTCCGCGTCCCCGAGGAACCGCTGCTCCACGATGAAGCGCTCCCGGCGGTCCAGCCCACCGAGGGCGTCGGCGATCGCCGCGTGGACCGCGTGCTCCTGCTCCGCCTGCCCGAGGGCCCCTTCCGGGTCACTGCCGGCGGACTCGAGGCTGTCGAGCATCGTCGTGGACGAGTCCGAGAACACGGGGGTGTCGAGCGAGAGATCCCGCGCATCGAGGCGCTGCAGCATCTCGCCCATCTTCTCCGGCGTGGTCTCGAAGCTGGTCGCCAGGGTCGCGAGCCGAGACGACTCGTCGCCGTCGAGTGTGGCGAGCTTCGCCCGTTCCCGGCGGAGCCGGAAGAAGACCTTCGAGCGGAGCGGTCCGGAGCCTGCGCCGACCATGCTGGAGGCGCGCACCACCAGATCGAGGACCAGCGCGCGGATCCAGTAGCCGGCATAGGTCACGAAGCGCGTGCCGCGCTCCGCGTCGAACTTCCTCGACGCGATCGTCAGGCCGAGGTTGCCCTCGGCGATGAGGTCGCCGAGCGGGAGCCCGTAGCGGCGGTACTGCAGGGCGACCGCGACCACGAAGCGGAGGTTGGCCTCGATGAGGGCCTGGCGTGCGTCCGGGTCCCCGGCGGTCGAGCGCACCGCCAGGGCGTGCTCGTCTTCGCGACTCAAAGCCGGAATGGATCGTACGCGCTCGATGTACCGAGACAGTTCCTGATCACGTTCCCAGTTCGACGTTGCCATGGTTCCTCCATCCAAACGTTACGTAACGATCGGATTGGACGGCGCAACGAGCGGTCCCTGACACTTCATGGAACTTCACGAATGGGAACATGGTTCCCACGGCCCTGCGTTCTCCGCGGGTGGGAGCCGCCGGGGCGGGCCGACGCCCGGCGCACCTTCTGTGCCGTGGGACGCGCCTCGACCTACCGCGGTACGGGCCCCTTGACCCTGCCGCGGGACGGGCCCCTTGACCCTGCCGCGGACGGAACGACGAAGGCCCCGCTGCCGGGGCCTCCAAACGGGGTCTCGTCGCCGTCACGCGGGCGTCGTGGCCGGAGCCGGACCGAGGGTGGCGCGGGGGCCGCCGAGGTCGGTGGTCACGCCGAGAACGACGACCCGCAGCCGCAGGTGCTCTTGGCGCTGGGGTTCAGGAACTTGAAGCCGGCTCCGTGAAGACCTTCGACGTAGTCGATCTCGGTGCCCTCGAGGTACTGGAACGACATCATGTCGACGTGGACGCGGATTCCCGCCGACTCGAAGGTCTGGTCGAGGTCCGTCGTCTCGTCCTCGAAGAAGAGGTCGTAGCTGAAGCCCGAGCATCCTCCGCCGATCACGCGCACGCGCAGACCCTGCTCGCCGAGGTTCTCGGCCTCGCGGATTTCTCGGACCTTCTCGGCGGCCTTGGCGGTGAGGCTGATCATCTTCGTGCTGCTCCTTGCCCTCGCGGCGGACGAAGTATAGGGACTCTCCGGCGGGGCTGCCAGGGTGCAACATGAACAGAGACCTCGACACGCAAGTGGCGCTCGTGACCGGTGCCGGGCGTAGGCTCGGCGCCGCCTTCGCCCGCGCGCTCGGCGCGGCGGGCGCGACGGTCGCCGTTCACCATCACGGC
>CAIKNO010000373.1 GCA_903828805.1 uncultured Sandaracinus sp.
GCGACACCCGCTCGTCCGACGCCCCGTGATCGGCCCGCACCGGCGACGACCACGCCACACATGCCGCGACGGCGACGAACACGACTCGACGAATGCTGTCCACAACGGCTCCTCAAACCCCGGGGTCCCCGCCGCCGAACGGCGCGGCGGCGGACCCGCGAAGCACGGGCCGACGGTCGATCGACCGTCGGCACCTGTCAACGGAACGGCCCACGGCGGGGGCACGCCGGCACCGGCGCTCGGCCCCGCGCGCCTCGCGCGGTCCTGGTTAGAGCGCCTCCTCAGGGCCGAGCGCGACGAACGCTTCGGGGTCTCGCTGGTTGCGGTGGCTCGCCTGCAGCCAGCCCGGCGCGCGTGCCACGTCGCTGATCTGCACCTCGTCGAAGCGGCCCTGGTGAAACGCGCCGGCCTCGCCCGCGGCCTCGCCGCTCTGCCCGCCGACCCAGAACGCCTGAGGGTCCACCGCGCGGCCGCCCGCGCAGACCTGCGCGACCTGCGTTCCGTCGACGTGAAGCGCGACGGTGGCCCCGTCGCCGACCGCGCAGACGTGGTGCCAGGTGTCGTCGGCGATCGTCGTCCCGGAGACGCGAAGCTCGTCGATGCCCGCGCAGAGGCCGCTCCGGAGTCCGACCCGCCCGGCCTCGCTGAGGATGCCGACGTCGCCCGACTGGTAGCCCGTCGTGATCTGTCCGATCAGCGTGGGGTTTCTCCAGGCCGTGGCGTTCGAGCGGCTCTCGCCGGTGCGGATCCACAGGCACATCGTGAACGTCGTCAGGTCGCGCGTGGCGGCCGACGGGAGCACGAGATGATCGTTCATCCCGTCCATCCCGTCTCCGCCCGCGATCCGTCCGTCGACGGCTTCGTCTCCGTCGTAACCCGCGGGCGCCGCCGCCCGGGCGGCGCGCGTCGAATCTCGGCGTACGCCGACCCCGCCCTCGGCGAGATGCCAGACCCCGCGGAAGTGTTCGTCCCACACCGCCGTGGGGTCGGTCGGGTGCGACGCGCCGCAACCCTCGGCCCCGTAGTAGAGGTAGACCGTCGTCCCGGTCGATCCCTCGAGGGCGGGCAACGCGACCCAGGCGAAGAGCGCGCCGGTGTCGGCGTCGAAGCGCTCGGCCTCGTGGGGAAGGCGCTGCGTGCCATCCTGCGAGGCGAACACGAGGTCCGTGCCCCCGTCGAGCGCGTGGTCACGGAGGCCCGGGATCGTGCGGGCGACGAGCAACGGGAAGGCGCTCCATGCGCCGGTGACCAGCCCGGCCGGCACGGTGAGCGCGACGCGGTACGGACAGGCTGCGTCGTGCCAGTTCGGCGGAGGATTGCGGCAGTCGACCGTGTCGAGGCGGCACTCGGGCGTGCAGCCGAGGACGCCGCGCGAGAAGCCCTCCGACGCGCACGAGGCCTCGCCCAGGTCCGCTCCGTCACAAGCCTCTGCGCCCTGCCGGACACCATCGCCACAGCGGGTGCCCGGGGCATCGAGGAGCGCGGCATCCTCGACCCTTCCCGAGGCGTCGGTGCTCGCCGCGTCGAACGGGCCCGAGGCGTCGACGGGCGCCCCCGCGCCGGGGTCCCGCAGCCCCGCCCGGTCGAGCGTGCACGCCGCGAGGAGAAACGGCAGCGCTGTCGAGAGCCGCAGGGTCCGCATGGTTCGAGGGTCGCCCAATTTCGCTCGGAGTACACCGGGGTTGGCCGCAGGCCGCGCGCGCGCCCGGGATCGCGCGAACTTTCGCCCGCGACCACGCTTCGCGTAGTGTGTTCGGCGCGCACCCCGCGCCTTTCACGGAGAGCCTCCTCGATGACCCCGAACCGCCTCGCCCTCTCGTCTCATCCCGCCTTGCGCGTCGCCGCCCTGCCGTGGGCGCTCGGCGTGTGGATGGCCCTGAGCGGATGTGACTCCACGCCGGCACCGGAGCGCGACGCCGGCACGCGCGCGGGGGAGGCGGGCACCCCGACGGTCGACGCTGGCTCCGCCGTCCCCGATGCCGGCACCGCCGACCCCGATGCGGGCAGCACCGTCGATGCCGGTCCCCCCGCGTGCCCTCCCTCGACGGAAGGCAACGAGACGAATTCCGGGGGCGAATGCGCCTTCAACGCCGAGTGCCCCGCCGCGGAGCGTTGCGAATGCACGGACGGCACCTGCCTGTGCGCGGCGGGCCCGCGCGGCACGGGCTGCGCCGGCATCGACCCCTGCACCGATGGCAACGACTGCACGTCGTCCGTCTGCGCCGAGGGCAACGGCGGCGCGTTCTACTGCTCCGGCGTCTGCGCGGTCGACGCCGACTGCGGCCCGCAGCTTCCGCGCTGCCTCGACGTGGCGTTCGTCGGGCGCATCTGCGTCCGCGAGCCCGCCACGACCTGAACCTCGGACGGAACGCCCTCGGGCGCCTCGGGTTCACGCGGCGTCGGACGGGCCAGCGCCCCGCGCCAGCCCGAGGAGGCGGGCCGGGCCGACTGGCTCGTCCTTCCTCCAGGGCACGATCGCGAGCCTGCGCGCGTGCCGGTCGCGCACCGCCCCGATCTGCGCCCACTCGCCCGCGATGCGTCGGCGCAGGCAGGGATCGGCGGAGCCCGCGGCCGCGAGGCTCGCGTTGACGATCCACGCGAAGGGCTCGACCCCGGCGCGCCTCAGGTCGTCTTGCAGCCTCGCCGCCTCCGACACGGGCGTGGGCTCCGCCAGCGTGACGATCAGGACCTTGGTGTGGTCGGGATCCCTCAGGCGCATCAGCGGCGTGACGATGCGGGCGGCGCCCGGCGCGTCCTGCGCCTCGGTGCCGGCCAGCTGCCGGTGGTACGAACCGGTCGCGTCGAGGAGAAGCAGCGTGTGCCCGGTCGGCGCCGTGTCGAGCACGACGAACCCCTTGCGGGCCTGACCGACGAGCTTCGCGAAGGCCGTGAACACGGCGACCTCCTCGTAGCAAGGAGAGCGGAGGTCCTCTGCGAGCAGCGCCCGGCCGGCCTCGTCGAGGTGGGCACCGCGCGAGGCCATCGCGCGCGCGACGTACGCCTGCGTCTCGACCGCGGGATCGATGCGGCTCGTCGTCAGGTGCTCGATCTGCCCATCCAGCGTCGCGACGAGGTGTGCCGCGGGGTCGGTCGT
Source organism: uncultured Sandaracinus sp. (assembly GCA_903828805.1). Lineage (GTDB taxonomy): Bacteria > Myxococcota_A > Polyangia > Polyangiales > Sandaracinaceae > Sandaracinus. The sequence continues at coordinate 3,095 of CAIKNO010000373.1, forward strand.
GCTCAGGTGCACGGCATGACCGCGGGCGGCCAGCTCGGCCGCGATCGCGGCGGCCATGGTCGTCTTCCCGACGCCACCCTTGCCCATCACCATCACGAGCCCTCGGCCCGGGGCGGCGAGCTCGTCGATGAGCGCCGAGAGCGGCGGAAGCGTGGTCGGCGGCGTTCCGGGCACAGGGGCCGCGGGCGCACGGGCCGGGGCCGCCACGACCGACGCCTTGGCGTCGTCGAGGAGCGCGCGCAGGGCCGGCAGCCCCACCATGTCGAACGGGCGCATCGGCACGCGGAGCGAGGGCAACGCGCGGAGGCGCGCCGGCATCCCGCGGAGCGCTTCGCGGCCTCGCTCCTGCAGCGCGATCGCGACGGTGTCGTCCGGGTCCGCGGCCTCGAACACCGCGTTGATCGCGAGCTGCTGGTGCGTGACGCCGAGGGCCTCGAGCTCGGCCGACGTTCGCTCGGCCTCGCGGAGCGCGGCCCGGTCGGGCCGGGTCACCAGGACGACCGTCGTGCGCTCGGCGTCGACGAGCGCGGCGA
>CAIKNO010000374.1 GCA_903828805.1 uncultured Sandaracinus sp.
GCATGCCCGCATCCGGCATGCCCGCATCCGACATGCCCGCATCGCAGAGATCCCAGAGCGGCTCGCACACGGGACTCGGTCCCTCGCAACGCAGCACCCCGTAGCGGCACGGCGCGCCCGGGATCGAACAGACGGTGCCGCATCCCGCGGACGTGTCCGTCCCTCCATCGCCCGGGACGGCTCGACCCGGCTCCACGCAACCCCCGAGCGAGCACACCTGCGTCCCCGAGCAGCTGGCCGGACCCATCCGGCACACGCCCGGCGCGCCCTCGCACACGTAGCGTCGGCCGCATTCGAGCGTGTCGGTGGGGCAGTCGCCCTCCGTCGCGCAGAGCGCGCTTCCGGCAGGGCCGCCGGCGACCTCCCCGCGGCAATCGGTCACGATCTCGGGCGGATTGCAGAGCGAAGGATCGACGCAGCGGCCACCCACGCAGGCGAGCAGTCCCGCGCCGCCCCCCGCCACGGGACACTCCACCCCCACGCAGTTCCGATCGAGGCGCACCCGGACGACGTTCGTGCCGGCAGTCAGCCTGGCCACGACCCGGTTCTCGACGAGGAGGGTCCCATCCTCACGCCGGAGGCGCGCGCGGAAGTACACCGTGCCCAGCGCGAGGCGGTCGAAGGTCGAGATCGTGCGTCCGTCGCGGAACGAGTCCTCCGGCACGACCCGCAGCTCGGTGCCCGGGTACACCCGCTCGCCGTCGAGGTCCGGCAACGGCTCGATCTGCGCCACCTCCGCCCACGCGAAGTCGATCCCCGGCCCGAGGTCGGTCTGCACGACCAGCTGCGCGGTCGTCTGCCCCGCCTCGCATCCGGATGCGAGCAGCAGCATCCACGCGGCGAGCGGCGCGAGCGCATGAACGACTGGACGCGTGCGACGTGCGCGAAGGGAGGGCGGCGGCAGGCGAGAGGACATGGGGAATCTCCGTCGACCCCCCGGCGACATCCTCTCACATCCATCCTCACCGACGGGCGCGGGATTCGTCCCGGGCGAAGTCCGCGCACGCAACACGTGCGAGGCGCGGCCGACACGGGCCCCAACCCCAAGGAGGTCCCCGTGTTCTTCGCCCTCTTGTGCCTCGTGAACGTCCTCGTCGCCGCCCCTGACCCATCGCCTCGTCGCCGCGGAGGCGCGCCGTGTGCTCCTTCGCCTCGAGACGAGCCTCGACGGCGCGGAGCGCGACGTCAGCATGCCCTCACCCGCCGCCGGGGCGATGCTGACGCTCCTGTTCCCGATGTTCGCGCCCTTCGTGCTCGCGCATGCGCGCGGCATGCGCGGCGCCGTGGAGGGCCTCGCCATCCTCTGGGGGATGCCGATGCTTCTCGGAGGCGCCTGGCTCTTCGTGCAGTTGACGCGCGGCTGAGGCCGCGCGCGGCCCCGAGGCCCGCACGTGACGGCCTGTTCCGGGGCGTGCAAGCGCTCTACGTCCTTCCGATGATCGCCACGTTCCGCCTCCGCGCGCCGCAGTCCGGGCACCGGTCCTCGCCCGTCTCGTCGTCCGTCCTCGGGTCGTGTGCGCAACCGCCACGCAGCGTGCGCGTGAAGCGTCGAGCGGCCCTCTTCCTCGCCTTCGCCATCCTCGCCGCCTGCGCGGGACCGGAGCGGGCGACACCGCGGACCGTCCTGCCGAGCGCGCGCGTCGAGCCCGCGGGCGGGCCGCCGTCTCTTGTGCAGGCCGAGAGCGACACGGCGCCTGCGAGCACCGCGCCCTGCGCGGACCCGGCGGGCTGCGCGCTCCCACCGACGCCGGTCGCCCCTCCGTACGAGGACGAGCGCGCCGGCGCCACGAACCTCGATGGCGAGGCGCTCGCCGTCTGTTCGCGCACGCCGCTCACGGGCTTCTACCGTGATGGGCGCTGCGCGTCGGGGCCCGACGACCGCGGGGTGCACGTCGTGTGTGCGCAGATGACGCGCGCGTTCCTAAACCACTCCGTCGCGCGAGGGAACGACCTCGTCACCCCCGTCGCAGGCCGCTTCCCCGGTCTCCGGCCTGGGGATCGCTGGTGCCTCTGCGCCCTGCGCTGGGAGGAGGCGCGGCGCGCAGGAGTCGCGCCCCCGGTGGTGCACGAGGCCACCGAGCGACGCGCGCTCGACTTCACGTCTCGAGCGGCGCTCGATGCCCACGCGCTCGCGGCCCCGTCCCGCTGATCTTCATCGATCCCGGGTCTGCCGTCCGACCCGCCGTTCGGCACGCGGAAAGGGCCCGCCCGATCGCTCGGACGAGCCCCCTCTGGAGGTTGGTGCGCAGCCGGCCTCCCGGCCGCGCGTTCAGAGGCTCAGCGACGACGACGACGGGCGAGCGCCGCCGCGAGTGCCAGGCCGAGGCCCAGCGCCAGCGGACCATGCTCGCTCCGCCCGCCTGCGCGGCACGCGCAGCCGCCTGCGACGCCTGCGCCGCCGCCGGCGTCCACGCCGAGGACGCCGCCGTCGGCGTCGACGATGCCCGCGTCGACGCACGCCGCCGCGGGCGTGTGTGAGCACGTGCCGTCCGCCTCGCAGGCGTCGGCCGTGCACGGGTCGGAGTCGTCGCAGCCGAGCGCGCGCTCGACGCAGCGCAGCGTCGCAGCGTCACAGCTCGGGGTGGTGCAGAGGTCACCGTCCGCGTCGCTGCAGTCGCCGTCGACCTCGCAGCAGAGCGGGATCGCGGCGGCCCCGCAGGTGCCCGTCGCGCCACCCGCGCTCAGGTCGCACGTGTCGGTCGTGCAGCTGTCGGCGTCGTTGCAGTCCCCGTCGCCGACGCAGCATCCGTCGATCGCCGCGTTCGTGCACGCGCCGGTCGCCGCGTTGCAGGTGTCGGTCGTGCACGCGATTCCGTCCGAGCAGTCCGCGTCGCTCGAGCAGCAGCCGGGGATCGGCGTCGCCGCGCAGCGGTTCGTCGCGACGTCGCACGCGACCGCCACGCAGGTGCTGCCGCCGGTGCAGTCCGCGTCGACGTTGCAGCAGCCCGCGACGGGCAGGGCCGAGCAGGTTCCGCCGGCGCCGCTGTAGCGCTCGGCGGTGCAGACGTTGCCGTCGTCGGTGCAGTCGGTGTCGAGGTTGCAGCACCCCGCGATCGTCACCGCGCCGCAGCCGCCGGGTTCCGTGCAGGCGTCCGCCGTGCACAGGTTTCCGTCGTCACAGACCGGGTCGACCTGGTCGACGCAGGCGCCGGCCGCGCAGCGTTCTGCGCCGTCGCACACGAGCCCGTTCGTGCACGCGACGCCGTCCGGCACCAGCACGTCGAGGGGACACGAAGCGCCCATGCCCGTGCATGCCTCACCGATGTCGCACATGCCGAGCGACGCGCGGCACGTCGTTCCCGACGCGACGAAGCCATCCGAGGGGCACGCTGCGGCCGCGCCGGTGCAGGCTTCGGGCACATCGCACACATCGGCGGCCGCACGGCACGTCGTCCCCGATGCGACGAACCCATCCGACGGGCACGTCGTGGCCGCGCCGGTGCAGGACTCGGCGACGTCGCAGACGCCGGAGGCCGTGCGGCAGGTGGTTCCGGAGGCCGCGAAGCCGTCGGCAGGGCAAGCAGCGGCGGCGCCGGTGCAGGCCTCGGCGACGTCGCAGACGCCGGAGGCGGTGCGGCAAGTGGTTCCGGAGGCCGCGAAGCCGTCGGCAGGGCAAGCAGCGGCGGCGCCGGTGCAGGCCTCGGCGACGTCGCAGACGCCGGAGGCGGTGCGGCA
>CAIKNO010000375.1 GCA_903828805.1 uncultured Sandaracinus sp.
GAGCATCCCGTAGACGTAGACCTGCTTGAGCGTGGTTGTCCCGTAGCGACCCGCACTTTTTCCCGACTGCAGCAACGCCGCCTCCATGCATGACAGGATCTGCGTCGCCATGCGCCCGCCGCCGATCGCGTCAAAAGCCAGCGTGGCGCCGGTCGCCGCGAGCGCGTCGGTCAGCTGTTCGGTGAACTGCGGCGCGGTGCTGTCCAAAACCCAGACTGCCCCCAGATCCCGCACCTGCTGTACCTGCGCGGGCGAGCGCACGATGTTGACGAGCGGGATGCCGTCTTTCGCGCAGAGGCGCACCAGCATCTGACCGAGGTTGGAGGCGGCGGCGGTGTGGACCAGCGCGTGGTGCCCCTCGAGGCGCATCGTCTCGACCATGCCCAGCGCCGTGAGCGGGTTCACGAAGCAGGAGGCGCCGTCCGCCGCGCTTGTGCCGGCCGGCAGCGGCAAGCAGCTGCCCACGCGGGCCTTCACCACCTGCGCGTACATCGCCTCGCCGAACAGCGCGACGCGTCGCCCGAGCAGCGCCTGCGCCTCAGGCGAATCGCCGGCTTCGATGACGGTGCCGGCGCCCTCCAGCCCCACCGATAGGGACCGGTCCACCCGGCCGGCCATCGCCTTCATCGCTCGTTGGGGCACGTCGGCCCAGACCACAGCGCGCCCGTCGACGGTCTGGGCCTGCAGCGTCGAGAGGTCCGCCGCGCCGAACATCGGGCCGATGTCTGACGGGTTGATCGGTGCCGCCTCGACGCGGACGAGGACCTCGTCGGCCGCAGGGGCCGGCAGCGTGACCGAGACGAGCGACAGCTCAAGCCGGCCGGCAGCGGTGATCTGGGAGCGAAGCTGCAAGCCGGTGCGATGGGAGAATGCGGTCACGGTTTCCATCCTCCCGTTCACATACCTTCGACCACCACGATGTCAAAGTGCGCTGCGCCCGCGCGCAACGCGATGGCGTCTTGGTACCCGGCGGAGCGGAAGCAGGCGAGCGCGACCGCATAGCTCGGGAACTCCACGAAGTACGGGCGACGCGGCACCGCGCCCTCGACGACCTCCCGCACCTCCCCGCGCGCGAGCACCCGAGCCCCGTAAGACGCGAGGACCGGCCCTGCGACGGCGGTGTACTTGCCGAATTGCGCGGGGTCGGTGATCGTGACCTGCACGAGCCAGTAGCCCTTCGCGAGCTTCTTTTCGTCCTGAGGCTCTTCGTCCCGAGGCAGCGCAGGGTAATCGGCGTAGCCCTTCTCGCCGCCGCTGTAGAAGGTGTTGCGATCGGGAACGGCGAGCGCCGCGCCCACTGCGAAGCGGTGCACCAGATCCGGGTTGCCGATGAACGACGCGCCAAAGGACACCGCGTGCGCGGCCCCGCTGGACACTACGGCCTCGGCGGAGTCGCGATCGTAGCCGCCGTTGAGGAGCAGGCTCCCCGTAAACATTGGACCGAAGGTGGCGACGGTGTCCTGCGGCCAGGTCGGGAAGCGCACCGCGTCGGGCGTCGCGCGCATCAGGTGCAGGTACGCGAGCGGGAGGGCGTTCAGCTTGGTGATCAGGTACCCGAAGGTCGCGAGCGGGTCGGAGTCGATCATGCCGTTGTACGCGAGCGTCGGCGACAAGCGGATGCCCACCCGCCCCTCGCCCCAGACGCCCACGAGCCGCTCCATCACCTCGAGCACGAAGCGCGCGCGGTTCTCGACGCTGCCGCCATATTCGTCGGTGCGCTGATTGACCGAGTCGACGAGGAACTGGTGCGGCAGGTAGCCAAACGCGCCGTGCAGCTCGACGCCGTCGAAGCCCGCAGCCTTGGCGTTCTGCGCGGCACGCTCGTAGTCGTCGATGGTGGACCGCACCTCCTCGGTGGTCAGGGCGCGCGGCACCTCGTAGTTCTGGAGGCCCGTCGGCGTGTAGACCTGCTGGCCCTGAATGCCGACCGCGGACGGGGCGACGGGGAGCTGACCGCCGCGGACCGTGGAGTGGCCGACGCGCCCGGTGTGCCAGAGCTGTAGGACGATCGTGCCGCCGGCGGCATGAACGGCGCCAGTGACCTTCTTCCACGCGGCGACCTGTTCAGCGCTCCAGATTCCCGGCGTCATCGGCGAGCCTTGGGCCTCCGCGGAGATGTTGGTCGCCTCGGTGATGATCAAGCCAGCGGTCGCGCGCTGCACGTAGTACTTCACGGTGAGATCACCGACGATCCCGTCCGCATCGGCGCGACTGCGCGTCATCGGCGCGAGGACGACGCGGTTGGGGAGGTGCAATTTTCCGAGATGGGTGGGGGTCAGAAGGTTCATAGGCGTCCTCGTAGCAGGCAGTGGGTTTGGGTCAATCCAATCCTAGCCCTGCGCGCCTTTGGGACAAGTGTGCGAGCAGAGGATAGTCTGTCCCAGATATGGGCCACTTTGATCTCAACGCCGCGAAGGTGCTGGTGCGCGTCGCGCAGGCCGGCAGCTTCCGAAACGCCGCGCGCGCGCTTGCCATGCCCAGGACCACCGTCAGCCGCAAAGTTGCCGAGTTGGAGGAGCAGCTTGGCGCTCAGCTGCTGCATCGCACCACCCGCACGCTCGCGCTGACCGACGCGGGCGCGGCGTTCGTCGAAGAGGCCGAGCGCGCCATCGCGCACCTCGAGGCCGCCGAAGCTGCGGTCACCGAGCTGCAGCGCACCCCGCGCGGGACCGTGCGCGTGACGACCACCGTCCCCATCGGGGAGCTGATCCTCGCGCCCATCGTCGCCGAATTTCTCGATGCGTACCCGGACATCGACGTGGTGCTGCACCTCAGCGACCGGCCGGTAGACCTCGTGGCGGAGCGCTTTGACGTCGCGATTCGCACCGGCGCGCTGCTCGACTCCTCGCTCGTCGCCACGCTCGTCGGCAGCTCAGCCTACCGCATCGTCGCCAGCCCGGCGTACCTCGAGCGCCACGGCACCCCAGCCCGGCCCTCGGACCTCTCAGCGCATCCCTGCCTGCGCTTCGCCAAGCTGGGAAAGGCCGTTCGGACCACCTGGCCCTTTGGAAAAGGAACCCGCGCCACCGAAGTCCCCGTGACCGGTCGCCTCATCAGCGACGACTTCATCGTGCTGCGCTCTGCCGCGGAGCGTGGGCTCGGCGTTGCGCGGATCCCGGCGATCGTCGCCCACGACGCGCTTCAAGCGGGGCGACTGGTCGGATTGCTATCGTCCTACGCGTCGCCGCCTACGCCGCTGCACCTGATTCATCCGGGTTCGCGCAACCTGCCGCCCCGAACAAGGGCTTTTCTGGACTTCGTGCAGCCTCGGCTCGCGGCGGCGTTGAGCGCAGTGTCGTCGGTGTAGCCCCGAGCCTAGGGCCCGGGACCGCGGCGCCGCGCGTGTCGCTGCCCGCCCGCGTGGATAGGGCCTTGGCATGTCTCGCACCCTCCTCCTCGCAACGCTCGTCGGCTTGGTAGCCTGCGGCAAACCGTCCGGCACCGAGCCGCCCGCAGACGGCTGGGCGAACACCGGGCCCACCGTCGTGGAACAGGTGGTGGATCGCGGATCCACCCAGCTGCTCTCGGTCCGGCAGGGCCAGTGGCAGACCTGGATCGAGGTGCCAGCGGTGGGCGCCAAGGTGGGCGACTACGTGCTGTTGGGCAAGGGGACCGCGCGGCACGACGTGGCGATCGCCGAGATCGGGCAGACCGTAGGCGAGCTCGTCGACATCGCGAACGTGCAGGTCGTGGACGAAGCGACCGCGCGGCAAACCCTCGCGGCGAGCGTGCCCAAGGACGCCGTCGCGGTGCAAACCGTCTACGCGGAGCTGAACCAGCGGGCCGACCAGCCAATCGTGGTCTACGGCACGGTGGTGAAGGCGACCAGCGCGGTGGGATCGATCTGGGTGCACATTCAGGACGGCACGGGAGACGCCGCCGCAGGCACCCACGATCTCACGATTCAAACTCAGCAGTCGGTCGCGCGCGGCCAGCGAGCGGCTTTTCGCGGCGTACTTCGCAAGGACGTGGACCTTGGCTTCGGGTACCACTACGACGCCCTCGTCAAAGAAGGCGTGCTCATCGAGCCATCACGATAGGATCTGTCTATGGATGCATAGATAAATTCGCCTTGCTCCATCAATGACGGTGGGTAGAGAGAGGGGGCTCACCCATAGGATTCGCCATGCACAAGCCTTCGTCCCTCCTTCTCCTCCTCTCCGCAGGCGGCCTCATCGGCCTCGCCGGACTCTCCGCGTGCCAGCCCGAGCCGGCCCCTGCGTCCAAACCGGCCGCAGAAGCCGCTCCCAAGGCAGCCCCTCCGGTCGCAGATTACGCTGTGGCAGGTACGATCAAGTCCAACACCGCGTGGTGGCCGAACCTCGTCGACCTCACGCCCCTTCGCCACAACGCCGCCGCCAACCCCTACGGCGATGACTTCGACTACGCGGCGGCCTTCAACAAGCTTGACCTCGCGGCCGTCAAGGCGGACCTCGCGGCGGTGCTCACCAAGTCCCAAGACTGGTGGCCCGCAGACTACGGAAACTACGGACCGCTGTTCATCCGGATGGCGTGGCACAGCACCGGCACCTACCGCACGCTGGATGGCCGCGGCGGCGCAGACGGCGGGCAGCAGCGCTTCGAACCCTTGAACAGCTGGCCCGACAACGCCAATCTGGACAAGGCCCGCCGGCTCGTCTGGCCGGTCAAAGAGAAGTACGGCCGGAGCATCTCCTGGGCCGACTTGATGGTGCTCGCCGGCAACGTGTCGCTCGAGACCATGGGCTTCAAGACCCTCGGCTTCGCGGGCGGGCGCGTGGATGACTGGGAGGCCGATCTGGTCTACTGGGGCCCCGAGTCGAAGATGCTCGAAGACGGCCGCTACAAAGGAGACCGCGATCTCCAGAACCCCCTCGCCGCCGTGCAGATGGGCCTGATCTACGTGAACCCCGAAGGCCCGAACGGCAACTCCGATCCCCTGTCCGCGGCCCGCGACATCCGCGACACCTTCGGGCGCATGGGCATGAACGACGAAGAGACCGTCTCGCTCATCGCGGGCGGCCACACCTTCGGCAAGGCCCACGGCGCGCACGCGCCCAAGGACTGCGTGGGCGTTGAGCCCGCGGCAGCCGGCGTCGAAGCTCAAGGCATGGGCTGGCAGAACAAGTGCGGCACCGGAAATGGCGCCGACACGGTGACCAGCGGCCTCGAAGGCGCGTGGACCGCGGCCCCGGCCGCGTGGACCAACCAGTACTTCGCGAACCTGTACACCTTCGAATGGGAGAAGACCAAGAGCCCCGCCGGGGCGACGCAGTGGAAGCCCAAGGACGGCGGCGGCGAGGGCCTCGTGCCGGACGCCCACGACGCGACCAAGCGCCACGCGCCGATGATGTTCACCACGGACCTCGCGCTGAAGGACGACCCCGCCTACGCGGTGATCTCCAAGCGCTTCATGGAGAACCAGCCCGAGTTTGAGCAGGCGTTCGCGCGGTCGTGGTTCAAGCTGACGCACCGCGACCTCGGGCCGCGCGCCCGGTACCTCGGCCCCGAAGTCCCCAGCGAGGTGTTCACCTGGCAGGATCCCCTGCCCGCGCTCGACCACGCGGTCATCAACGACGCCGACGCGACCAGCCTCAAGTCGCAGATCCTCGCGTCGGGCCTCAGCGTGTCCGAGCTGGTGCGCGTAGCGTGGGCCTCGGCCTCGACCTACCGCGGCACCGACATGCGCGGCGGTGCCAACGGCGCCCGCATCCGGCTCGCCCCCCAGACCAGCTGGGAGGTCAACGGTCCGGATGAGGTGACCAAGGTGATCAAGGCACTCGAAGGCATCCAGGCGTCGTTCAACGGCGCTGCCGCCAAGGGCAAGGCCGTGTCGATCGCCGACCTGCTCGTGCTCGGCGGCGTAGCGGCCATCGAGAAGGCCGCCGGCGCGAAGGTGCCCTTCGTCGCCGGTCGGGTGGACGCCACGGCGGAGCAGACCGATCCGGTGTCCTTCGCGTTCCTCGAGCCGAAGGCCGACGGCTTCCGCAACTACTACACCAAGACCGCCCTGCGTCGTCCGGCGGCGGAGCTCGTCGAGAAGGCGGATCTGCTGGGCCTGACGGTGCCGGAGATGACGGCCTTGGTGGGCGGCTTGCGGGTGCTCGACGCCAACGCCGGCGGCAGCAAGCTGGGCGTGTTCACCGACGAGCCCGGCGTGTTGAGCAACGACTTCTTCGTCAACCTGCTCGATCGCTCCACGAGCTGGGCCCCCGGCGCCGACGGCACGTTTGAGGGCAAGGGACCGGACGGCAAGGTGCGCTGGACCGCTACCGAGGTCGACATGATCTTCGGCTCCAACTCCGAACTGCGCGCGGTCTGCGAGGTCTACGCGTATGATCCTGCCAAGTTCCAAGCCGACTTCATCGCGGCGTGGACGAAGGTCATGCTCGCCGATCGCTTCGACCTGCACCGCTGAGACGGGCAGAGCGGGGCGCCCTGATCGGGGCGCCCTGATCGGACTTTCTCGGAGCTCTCGTCGACTTCCGGGCCCGCAACAATCTGGCCGAGCCGGGGACTACTTCTGGTGAGCGCGGGGGGACTGGTTTGGGTGAGCGTCACAGTTCCAGGCGCGGAACTCGCTGAGCCGCAGGCCGAAGCGAGCGATGCTCCCCTCGTGTAGGCGGTGGAGCTCGTTCATGGCCATCGCCACGAAGGCATCGAGGTCTGCCGCGCTGACCAGCTCCCGTCCGCGCGCGCGGACAGCGCCGATATCGAGGGCATCCCCGCGGCGGACTGTCTCCCGGACGACCTCGCCAAGCTCATTTCGGTAGCGAAGTCGCAGCGGGTTGGGCGCAGGCAAAGCCTCTCGAAGTTGGGTGTACCGCTGGCAGGATCGCTCGTAGGCCCAGACGAACAGGTCGCGAAGAAGCTCGACGCGATTGAGTTCGTACACACCGAGGATTCCGTCGACGTAGGCCCGCTCCGGGACATCGACGAAGCTGAGTGGCGCCAGATTGCGTTTGATCAGCGGGATATTGGCGGCGAGACGCGACACGCGCTTGTTCACGTCCTCGAAAGGTTGAAGGTAGGGAATGTGGACCATCACGAAAAGAGCCTGCTCGAACGGGTCATCGATCAGGTCGGCCTTGCCGAGCAAGGTGTCGAACGCCTCCTCGATGACCTGCGGGATTCCAGTGGGTTGGTAGGTAGTGCCTGTGATGCCGACGAGGATCGACCGCAGCCGGCCCGCCGCGTCCGGGTCCGGAAGCAGGTCGTCGGCGAGGAGCGCGTGCAGGTTCTGGATCGTGTAACGATTGAACCCGACCGTCGCTGCGTCCTCCACCAGCATCTCAATGGCGCCTTTGTGGTTGAGGATCATCTGGGCTTCGCGCTGGTCCTTGCCCTCCGCGACCTGCCCGAAGGCGATGAGGTTCTGGGTGTCCAACCGCGTATAGGTGTTGCCTTCAAGGCGGCTGGAGGCCCACGACAGGTCGATCAGGAGCCGATCGAGAATCTCGCGGGCATAGGTTCCGGCGGGACGATCGCCGTCTGGAGATCGCCCGAGCTCGTACAGGTGGCGCCTCATCGCCGGCGGAAGGTAGGCGTCCACATTCGGGCGATACGCATCCAGTAGGGCTCGCTGGTAGCCAACTAACTTGCGTTGCATCAGTGGGCGCCGAACCAGCCTCTCGACCTCCCCTCCCGCGTCCGACATCCAGGCTCTGGCGTCGATCAGGGGCTCGATTAGGGCGGCGTCGCTGAGGCGGACCTGGACCGGCAGGTAGCGCCTCGCTGCGGCTTGACCCTCACTGCGGATCCTGTCGTCCGTCACAAGCCGGGCAAGGTGGCGCTGCAAAGTGCGCCTCGGGAGCGCGGGAAATACAGCGATAATGTCGTCAATCCCGACACCCCCGGCGTGCTGGGCAATCTCTGCGACGATTTGGTCGTACACGGCCGGGGATACAGATCGCGCCATCTCGGGGGCTCCTATGTGGCGCGATCTGCGTATCGCGCCAGTTCAAGTGGCGCGAATCGTTGATCGCGCCACTATCTGGGCGAGCGAGCCCTCGTCCTCCTCACCTCCTCGCTCCTCACGCCCACCCGATAGCGCGCCGATGATCCCTTTGGCCGCAGCCCGAACGCTTCCGGAGCTTGCCTTCGGCGTTTGGCATGGCCTGCATCGTGGAGCTTCGGGGGACGGCGGACGCGCTCCTGCGTGAGATCGTCGCGGACGGGCTCCCTCGCCTGGTGCGCGGCCTCGGCGAGCAGGACCGCGAGCTTCCCCGGTTTGTCACAAGCCGCGCGGCTTTTGCCCTGTGGGTGGCCACGCGGCGATAGGTTCATCGAACCCAGAGCCCCGCCCATGCCGTCCATCACCCAGTTAGAGTACATCGCCGCGGTGCACCGGACCGGCAACTTCGGGAAGGCCGCCGCCGAATGTGCGGTGTCTCAGCCCACCCTCAGCGCCCAGGTCGCCAAGGCCGAAGAGGAGCTGGGGGTAGTGCTCTTCGACCGGAGAAGCCGGCCCGTACAGCCCACGGAGCCGGGAAGACGCCTCATCGCGCTGGCCGTAGACGTCCTATCGGCCCACCATCGCTTGCTCGCCGCGGCCGACGGATCGGAGCGGATTTGCGGCAGCTTCACCCTCGGGATCATCCCCACCTTAGCCCCCTACGTGCTGCCGTGGTTCCTCGGCCCTTTCGCTGAAAAGCATCCCGGGCTAGAGCTCACGGTGCTGGAGCGCACCACCGGGTCGATCGTCGAGCAGATCAAGAGCCTGCGCATGGACGCCGGCCTGTTGGCTACCCCCTTGGAGGAGCCGGGCTTCGACAGCCGCGTGCTCTTTTACGATCCCTTCTACCTCTACGCGCATCCAGACTCCCCGCTGCTCCTCGAAGACGAGGTTTCGGCCTCAGATCTGGAGCGCGAACCCCTGTGGTTGCTCGAGGATGGGCACTGCTTCCGCCACCAGGTCGTGCACCTGTGCGGCGTCCGCACCCACGGGGTGATGGGCAACGTGCGCTTCGACGCCGCGAGCTTCGAGACCCTGCGGACGCTCATCGACGCCACCGGAGGCTGTACGCTCGTGCCCGAGACCTTCGCGCGCACCCTCCCCGCGCCGATCCGCATGTCCAGAATCCGCCCGTTTCGCGACCCCGTCCCGACGCGCGAAGTGAGCCTGATCGCCTCGCGCAGCCACTGGAAGACCGAGATCCTCGAGGCGGTGACGGCCGCGCTGCGGGCGCTGGCGCCGCGCTCCCTGCCGCGGACGTCGGAGGGGAGCGAGGTGGTGCCGATTCAGCTTGGGTAGGCCGCGCTGGATCGCAGCGTCGTCGCCTGTTAGGCCCGGCGCGCGCCCCAGCCGGCGACGAAGCTGTCCACGTGCGCAGCCACGAACGCGTCGACGTCCAGCGGACGGCAGGTGCGCCCGGAGAGTTCGCCCTGGTGGAGCAGCGCGAGGATGAGCGGCGACACGAACGCGAGCGCTGCAAACCGAAGATCGGCGTCTGGTCGCAGTTCGCCGCGATCCCGGTGCACGGCGAGGCGCGCCTCGACCGCCTGAACCGAAGGTTCGAGCAGGTGTTCCACGTAGGCAGGCCCGAGCGTCGGGTTGCCAAGCCCGTGCACCAGTCCGGCCGCCTGCAGGGTGCCGACGCCGACCCGCCAGCCCTCGCGCAGCCAGCTCGCGGCGGCGGTCATCGACGCGGCAAGCGGAGCCTCTCCCGGATCGGCCATGACGCGCACGCTGGGCGCGCCCACCTCGCGCGCCGCCTCGAAGGCCGCGACGATCAGGCCCTGATGCGCGCCGAAGTAGTGCTGGAGCACCGATGCGCTCGCGCCGGTCGCCGCCACGAGGGAGCGAAAACTCGCGGCGCCGCCCTCGGGCCGCAGCAACGCGCGCGCAGCCGCCAGCGCCAGCTCACGGCGACGCTGGTCGAAGGTCGCATCTCGGGCTCCGGGGGTGCGTGCCATGAATCCTTGGCATGACTGTACCACGGAATTCTTGACATCACCGCGGTTGGAATTGTATGGTGCAGTCGTACCACCAAGGCACCCATGTCCATACTTCGCTCCCCCGTCGCGCTTTCCCCGTTAGAACCCGGCTGGTGGGTCGTCGCCCCCGCAGCGCAAGTCCCGAAGGACCACGCCGTCACCATCACGCGCTTCGGGCGCCCGATGGTGCTCTGGCGCAGCGGCGGGCGCATCCAAGCCGCATGGGACGGCTGCCCGCACCGGGGCGCCACGTTCGACGGCGCGCGCGTGCGCGATGGGCAGCTCATCTGTCCGTTCCACAGCTTCGCGTTCGACCGCGACGGCGCCTGCACCGCGATGCCGTGCGAAGGCCCGGACGCGCCGCGTCGCGGCCTCGAGCTGCGCACGCTGCCGTCGCGGGACGACGACGGGCTCGTGTGGGTGTGGGTGGCCGAAGGCCAGCCCACCGAGACCCTGCCGTGGTTTCCAGACCTCGACGGCGGCTATCCGGCAGACTTCGTCGAGACCTTTGAGGCCCCGTGGGACCTCGTCATCGAGACGATGCTGGACTACGCGCACCTCCCCACGGTGCACGCGGGCAGCATCGGCACGAAGATGCCGATGGCGATGAAGGTCGAGCAGCGCCGCACCGAGCGCGGGCTTGTGATGTGGAACGCCCCGGCGGCCGAGAACGGCTCCGGGGAGCTCTACTGGGAGGCGCCGGCCAGCTGGCAGCTGAAGATCGTGCCCAAGGTCGTCAACGCCGCGTTCTTCGTCCCGATCGACGCCGCGCGCACCTTCGTGGTCTTCCGCTTCTCGCAGGCCTTCGTGCGGGTGCCCGGACTCGGGGATCTCATCGGGTGGCTCGCGAACCTCTACAACCGCAAGGTGGTGGAGGAGGATCGCAGGGTGATCGAGGGGATGGCGCGCACACTCGCGGTGCTGCCCCAAACCGACCGACTGGTGGCCGCCGACGCGCCGATCGCGCACTTTCGGCGGGCGCGGACGGCGTGGATGCGGGGCGCCGGGTCGGAGGATGCGTAGGGCGAGCCCGATCGGTCACGCAGAGGGTGTGGGCGACACGACGTCGGCCGCGATCTCGACCCGGTTTCGGCCTCCCTTCTTGGAGAGGTAGCACGCCGCGTCCGCGCGCTCGATCCAGGCGTCCGTAGGTTCGCCATAGCCACGCACCGCGACGCCGAGAGAGCCCGTGACGCCGATGGCCGCGCCCTCATGCGACGCCGGCGTGTCCGCGAGCGTGCAGCGCAGGCGCTCCGCGCGCTCGGCCGCGGCGGCCGGCGTGACCGAACGCAGCACCACGACGAACTCCTCGCCACCCCAGCGTCCGGCGATGTCGCCGTCCCGAAGGCAGGCGCGGATGCGTCGCCCGGCCTCCACCAGCACGGCGTCGCCACCGGCGTGGCCGTAGGTGTCGTTGATCTTCTTGAAGTGATCGAGGTCGACGAAGATCAGCGCGTCCGTGTCGCCGTCTGCGTCAAGCTCCGCGAGCCGCGCTGTCACGTGGCGGCGGTTGAACAGCCCGGTGAGCGCGTCCCGCGTCGCGAGCTCGGTGATCCGCACCAGCGCGGCCTCCAGCTCCGCGTTGTTCCGGGTGAGCGCCTCGTTCGCGCGCGCGACCTCCACCTGCGCCCGCGTAAGGTCGGCGGAGGTCCGGCTGAGGCGCGTGGCGTTGCTGAGCGCGTCGACGGTCTGGCGCTGCAGGGTGTGCGCGTAGTGCTGCTCGATCGCGCTCAGGATGACGATGCCGAGGGCGATTTGCCCGTCCACGAAGGTCCAACGCCCGAGGAGCGTCTGGAGCGTCGGCATCCACGCCAGACACTGGAAGATCAGGAAGGCGCTGCGGTACGCGCTCATCGTCGCCGCGTTGATCGCAGTGACGCCGACCAGCCAGATCACGCTGGGCTCCAGAAACCCGTGGTGACCCGTTGACGACGTGAGCAGCCACCCAGACGATCCCCACGCGAGGCCGGCGAGCGCGTGAAGGACGATCTGACGGCGCCGCCAACGCGCGGTGTCGGCGTCCGGCGGCGTGCGGGCGAGGAACCGGGAGGTGTGGACGAAGGTCGCGAGGTCCGCGAGGGTGACGAGCGCGAGCCACGCGGCGACGCTGGCGCGGTTGGTGGCCTCCAGCGAGACCCACGCGAGCAGGACGGTCGCGAGCGGGGCCGTGAGCGTCGCCTGCCGCGCGCGCGCCATATAGGCGCGAGTGAGCGAGGCGTCGACATCGTTCGACTCGGCGTGGACACGGTCGGTGAGGTCGCGGAGACGATCGCCGACGGTGCGCAACAGCGCGAGCTCGATGACCGACGCCACATCGGGCCGGCGCCGCGCGAGGGTGTGGAAGTCCGCGCGCGTCAGCACGACGAGGCGCGTGTCCTGCAGCGCGGTCGCCGTCGCGGATCGGGTGCCGGCCGCGATCAGCGCCAGCTCGCCGAGGTAGCCGCCCCTTCCGACGTCGACGAGGAACGTGCCGCCGCGGGACACGCGGGCCTCCCCGGCGGCGACCAAGAAGAAATCGTCGGCCGGGTCGCCCTCGCGCACGATGACCTCCCCCGCGGCGACGGCGCGCTCGCGAAGGAACGGCGTCACCCGCGCGAGGTCCGCGTCGGAGAGCCCCGCGAAGAGGAAGTTGTCCCGAACGGCGCTCGCCAAGGCGCGCACCTCCGCCGACTGCCGCTCGCCCTCGATGGCGAACAGGATGAAGGACACGTCGTCCGCCTGCCCCGCGGCCGCGACCGCGCGCCGGAGGGCTGCGGCGCCAAGGTCAAGCGTAGGTTCGGCGGTGAGCAGCGCCGCGATCGTCGTGTCGTCCAGCGGACCGCTCAGCCCGTTGCTGCAGAGCAGCAGCACGTCGCCGTCCGCCAAGGCCGCTTCGGCGACGTCCACGTCGATGTCGCCGCCGGTGCCGACGGCTTGGTACAGGCGATACCGATCGGCGTGCGTGCGGGCTTCTTCGGGCGTGAGCGTGCCACGCTGCTCGCGGAAGGCGGTGATCGAATGATCCTGCGTGAGGCGTCGGAGTTGGCCGTCCCGCAACAGGTAGGCGCGCGAGTCGCCGACATGGAGCACGAGCGCGCGGTCCTCGACCACCGCGGCGGTGACCAGCGTGGTCCCCATCCCCGGCGAGCGGCGCGTCCGTGCCTCCGCTTCGATCGCCCGATGCGCGTCATGGAAGGCCCGCTCGAGGATCTCCCGAACCCGCTCGTGGGCCGTCGCGCCGCCCGAGCGGATCGCGTCTGCGATGGCCGGGGACGCCGCGAGCAGCTTCGCGACGGCGGTCGCCGCCGCGACCTCGCCCGCCTCCGCGCCGCCGAGCCCATCGGCGACGGCGTAGAGCGGGAGGTGATCGGCGCGCAGCACCGCATCCCCGTTGCTGACACGCTCGTGCCCCGCCTCGGTGACGACGACCGCGTGCGCGATGCGGGTCACGGCGTGCCGGTGGCCGCGCGCACGACGGCGTCCAGGCGGGCGGTCACGTCGCGCAGGCGCGTACCGACGGTGTCGAGGAGCGCAAGGCACAGGCGCGACGCGATCGCAGGGCGACGCAGCACGAGGCGCTCGAAGTCGGTCCGCCAGAGCACCGCGAGGTGCGTCGGTTCAAGCGCGGTCGCGGTCGCGGATCGCACGCTGCGCGTGGCGAGGCCGAGCTCCCCGAGGTGGCCGCCAGGAGCGATGTCGGTGAGCAGCACGCCGCCGCGCGTCACGCGCACGCGTCCCTCGAGCACCACGTAGAACGGATCCGCGGGATCCCCCTCGCGCACCAGCACCTCTCCGGTCGCGACGGTGGCGTCGGTGAGGTAGGGCGCGACCACCGCGATGTCGGCGTCGCTCAGGCCCCGCATCAGCACGCTGGCTCGAAGCGCGCCGGCGCGGGCGTCGACACGCGCGGAGGAGCGCTCGCCGGCCATCGTCGCGAGGACCACCGACACGTTGTCAGGCCCCCCAGCCGCGTTGGCGGCGTCGACGAGCGCCCGGCCCGCGGCGCCCGCATCCTCGTGCTCCTTGAGCACCGAGGCGATCCGCGCGTCGGTGAGCGGCCCGCTCAGACCGTCGGAGCAGAGCAGCAGCACGTCCCCGTCCGCGAGCTCGACCTCGGAGATGTCGACATCCAAGGACGGGCCACAGCCGACGGCTTGGTAGAGGCGATGCTGGTCGGGGTGCGTTCGAACTTCCTCCTCGCTGATCTCGCCGCGGCGGTAGCGGAGCATCGCGACGGAGTGGTCGGCCGTAAGCGGGTACAACGTCCCTTGGCGGAGCACGTACGCGCGCGAATCGCCGACATGCCACACCACGGCGCGGTCGGAGAGGATGGTCGCGACCACGAGGGTCGTGCCCATCCCCGGGGTGCCGCGCGCCTCGGCCACCGCGATGATGTCGCGGTGGGCGTCGTGAAAAGCGCGCTCCACGCACGCGCGGAGCTCCGCGAGCCCCGCCTCATCCCGCGCCGCGCGCACGCGGTCCGCGATCTCCGCCGAGCTGCCCGCGAGGCGCGCGATCGCCGTAGCGGACGCGACCTCCCCGGCCTCGGCACCCCCCATGCCATCCGCGACGGCGAGGAGCGGCACATGATCGAGCCGCAGCACGCAATCCTCGTTGTTCGCGCGCCGCCTGCCGACGTCACTCACCGCCGCGGTCGCGGTCACCCGGAGCGAGGCCGATGTCATGTGGTGGGCAGCCATACGCGGAACGAGGTGCGGCCGTCGGCGCTGGATGCGCTGATGGTGCCCCCGTGGGCGCTCACGATCTGGTTGCACAGGTGCAGACCGAGTCCCGTCCCCTGCCCGACCGGCTTGGTGGTGTAGAAGGCCTCGAAGATGCGCGGGAGCACGTCGGGCGGGATCGGCGGCCCGTCGTTCGCGAGGATCACCTCGACACCGTCGGGCTCCGCGCCCGTCGGTCCTGCGGCAGGGTCCCGGAGCGCGGGCGCGACGCTCAGCCACAGGGTGCCCCGGCCCTCCATCGACTGCAGCGCGTTGTGAAGGATGTTCGTCCACACCTGAACCAGCTGTTCGGGGTGGCCCGGCACCGGCGGCGCCGACGTCGGCGCCCGCACGAGCACTACGCCCTGCTTGAGCAGGTTCTGATACATCGTCAGGACCGTCTCAATCGAGGCCGCGACATCGACGAGCGCGCGCGCCTCCGCGGCCGAAGGCTGGTGCACGAAGGACTTGAGCGCCTGCACCACCTTGCGGGCCTTGTGCGCCGCGAGCTCGATGGTGCCCACCGCGTCGCGCAGGCTGCGCGCGCGGTACAACATGCGCAGGTCCTCCGCATCCGCGCCGGTCTCCAGCAGGCGCTGCATCACCGGAGCCTCGGCCACGAGGCCCGTCTCGACGAGCATGTCCGCGAGCTCGTCGGCGCAGTCCACGCCGGCGTCCTCAAGCCGCGCGCAGAGCCGGTCGACGGCGTCAAACGCCTCGGCGCTCGCGACCCCGAGATCCGTCCCACGGTCGCGAAGCGCGGCGAGCAGCGCGTCCCACCGCGCGGCGTCGCGCGTGCTCCGGTGCTCGGCGAGCGTGGCGATGACGTCGGGGAGCTGCGCGAGGGGGCCGACGCTGGCGAGGATCGCGCCGAGCGGCGTGTTCACCTCGTGCGCGATCCCAGCGACGAGCTGTCCGAGGCTCGCCAGCTTCTCGCTCTGGATGAGCGCGGCCTGCGCCGTCTCGAGGTCCTTCATCGCGCGCTCGGTCGCGATGCGGCTCCGCGCCTCCTGCTCGCGCGCGCGCTCGAGGCCCTCCGCGATCCGCGCGTTCCGGATGGAGGCGGCGATCTGGGACGTGAGGAGGCTGAACAGGTCGGCGTCTTCGGGCGAAAAGACAGCCGCGTGCTCCGACTCCGCGACCAGCACGGCGATCAGCTCGTCACCGACCACGAGCGGCACCGCGATCTGGCTGTCTGCGCCCGCGAGCCCCGGCAGGTCGACCATGCGCGCTTGCGGCGCGTTCGACACCATCGCCGCGAGGTAGGCACGGTTCGCCTTCATGTTTCCGATGCGCACCGTCCGACGACGAGCCGCCGCGACACCCGCGAGCCCGACGCCCATCGGCACGCGCGCCGCGACGTGACCTGCGGCGGCGCCGATCCCTTCGACCACTTCGAGCTCGCCGTCCACCGGCGAGAGCACGTAGGCGTGGGCGATAGCGAAATGACGCTCGAGCCCGCTGAGCAAGCCGCGGATCAGCGTGTGGGGCTGCAGCGAGCCGAGCAGGATCTCGCCTAAGTCACGGATGACCTCGATCGCGCGCGCCTCACGCGCCGCAGGGGTCGGCAGGTGCGCCAGCGCGTTCACGCGCCCGCCGGCTGGCCGGGGTGCAGGAGCTCCACTTCGTCCACCTCGTACACGTCCGCGGACAGCAAGCGGAACACGTCCGCCATGCCGGCCATCGACGCGATCACGGCGAGCTGGTCCTCCATCTCGTCGAACAACGGGCCGGACATCCGAGACTCGACGTAGCGCGCGCGGATCCGCCAGACCGCGTAGGTCGCCGGGCAAGTCGTGAGGATCGACGTGGTGGGGTTGGACCGTACGTTGCGCGTCGTCTTGTTGAAGAACTGGCAGGAGATCGCGAGGTGCTTGGCATCGACGTACCAGACCTGCGAGATGTACGTGACGTTGGGCTCACCCTCCGGGTCGGAGGTGCTCATGCACGTGGGGATGATGCCCTGCATGGCGGGGCGCATCGCGTCGGGGATCTGGGAGAAGCGGGGATGGCTCATGATGCGGCCTCCTGACGGCGCAGGAGCGCGCCGGCGCCGACGCGCGGGGTCTGATCGAACACGCTCTCCACGTGCATGCGGACGACGCGAAGGTCTTGGCCACGGAGCGCGCCTTCGAAGCGCGCGGGGTCAAACCCCATGTGACCGACGAGGGCGCTGAACGCGACGACGTAGGTCTCCGCGGCCGCGGCGTCCTCCGTCGAGGCCACGCTCACGGACGTCGCGCTACCCTTGTACTGGAAGGTGAGGTGCGAGGGGATCTGCGCGGCGACGAGCGCCACGCGGGCGCCGGACTGGAGATTTGCGAGGAACGCACCGCCGGCCGCGGCATCCACGACAAAGCAGACGTCGTCGGTGTCGGGCACGTCGTGTGCGGCGATGACGCGCACGACCTCAGGCAGGCGGGTCGGGCTCACGCTGGCGGCGTAGAGTCCCGGCGCGCCGGCGAGGTGGGCGCGCAGCTCGGGGGTTAGAACGAGGGGATGCATCGGACCTTCATCGGGGGTGAGGGTTGGAGAGTCAACGAGGCGGCGCTCGAGCAGCCGCCGAACCATGGAGAGGAGTGCATCGGACGCCCAGGGCTTGGCCATGACGTCCTCGACCTGCGGCATCGTGCGCAGCCGCGCGGTCGCTTCGGGGCTGATGTGGCCCGACAGGACGATGGTGCCGAACGGCCCCCAGCGCGCGGTGATGGCCTCGATCAAGTCCTCGCCGCGCATGCCCGGCATCAGCCAGTCGGACACGATCACCACCGCCTCTCCGGGCTGCGGGCCGAGGGCTTCGAGGCGGGCGAGGGCCTGCGTAGCGTCCGCCGCGACCTCGATACGGGCGGACTGCTCCAGACCGATGCGCAGCTCGCGACGAAGCGCCTGCAGCACCTCGGGATTGTCGTCCACGCAGAGCACCAAGCGGCGACGGGCGCTCACCACGTTTTCTCGGAGAGCGAGGTCACGCCGGTGGCGTCGGGGAGCTGCCGCCCGCGCAGGCGGTCGTGACACGTGTCGAGGAGCAGGTGCGCCGCGCGGTCGGTCGCGTCGGCCTCGACGACGCGCGCGAAGCCGCTGAGCGCGGCCAGCGTGTCGCCCCGCTGCATCGCGTCGACCGCCTCCAAGAACGAGGTCAGCGTCGCGCACCGGCGGGCGCTCACCTCTGCGGGCAGGGCATCCAGCACCTCGTGGACGGTGACCGCCTCCCGCTTGCCCTTCGCGCGCACGCGCTCAAGGCGGCGCAGGGTCAGGGTCGTGTCGTCCAGCGTGGATCGAACGTCCTCCGACACGAGCATGCGGGCGCCGTACCGCGTCGTGAGCCCCTCCATGCGCGCCGCAAGGTTCACGGGATCGCCGATGACGCCGCACTGGAGGCTGTTTCCGCCGCCCGAGACGCCCATGACTACGTCGCCGCAGTGCAGCCCGATTCCGATGTCCAGCGCCGCCTCGCCTTCCGCCTCGCGCTGCAGGTTCAGCGCTTCGACGGCGCGCGAGAACGCGATCGCGGCCCGCACCGCGTCGGAGGGCTCCCCCGGAAAGATGGCGAGCGTGCCGTCTCCCGCGTAGTGGTCGATGAACCCGCCGTTGTCGCGGATCGCCGGCTCGGTCGCGAGGAAGTACCGGTTCACGAAGTCGAAGCTCTGGCGCGGGGACATCGACTCGATCAGGGTCGTGAACCCGCGGATGTCGGCGAAGAACACGGTCACCCGTGCGGCGATCGCATCGCCCCGCTCGACGTCTTCGAGGCGCTCGCGCCCGAGCATGCGCAGGTACGCGTGCGGCACGAAGTCGAGGCTCCGGCGATGGGCGCGGTCGAGCGCCGCGGCATGGCGCGCCAGCTCGGCGTCGCGCGCGTGCGCGGTGAGGGCCATCTGCACGGTGCCTTGGAGGTCCTCGACGCTCCAGGGCTTCGAGAGGAACCGGAACAGGCGCCCGTTGTTCACGGCGCGACCGACGGCCTCAGCGGTCGCCTGGCCGGTGAGCATCACCTGATAGGTGCCCGGCGAGCACACGGCGGCCTGCGCGAGCAGCGCGTCCCCCGCCATACCCGGCATCTGCTGGTCCGAGATGAGGAGCGCGATCTCCCGCCCGTCGGCCTTCGCACGCGTAAAGACCTCGAGCGCCTCGCGGCCGGAGGCTGCGACTTCGATCCGATGGTTCGGTGAGATCTCCCGCAGCTGCCGGCGCAGGCTGGCGAGCACGACGGGCTCGTCGTCTACGCACAGGATCGAAGCGCGGACCGCGCTCATGCGAGCTCCGACGGCGGAGTGGAAGGGAGGGTGGGCGTGAGCACGAGAACCTCGATCACGCCTGAATAACTCGAACGTGCAAAACGCGTGGAGTCCCGAGCCGAGGCGCTCACCCGCCGAGCTGCACGGCCTTGCCCACCCATTCGTCCGAGTCCGCTGCGGTGACCAAAAAATCCGCTACGTCCGCGCGGGAGATCGAGCCGGGGACGGGGGCGATCTCCGCCTGCTTGATGTAGCAGCCGCGCGCCGGCCCATCGGTGAGGCGCCCGGGGCGCGCGATGACCCACTCCAGTCCGGACGCCCGCGTCAGGGCCTCCTTCCGCTCGTGATCCTGCGACGGCAGCTTAAGGAGACCGTCCTTCAGCACGGTCCGGATGAACCAACCGAGCAGCACGCGGCTCTCCCCTGTCCCGAGCGCGCTGACCACCACCAACCGCGGCACCCGGTGGCGCTTCATCGCCTCGACCACGAGCGCGATGCCCGCCGAGACATAGGTCGGGTTCTCCTTGAACCCCGCGAGCGACGAATGGGCGGTGATGATCACCGCGTCGTGCCCCGCCACCGCGGCATCCACGGCAGCGGCATCGTGAAAACTCCCTGCGCGCTTCGTGAGCGCGGCGTGCTCGATCGTGAGCTTCTCGGGGCTGCGCGCGAACGCGGTGACCTGGTGACCGCGCGCGAGGGCAGCCGAGACCGTGAGCGCACCGGTGCCCTGAGAGGCACCGACCACGAGCAGGCGAAGGGAGGGCATATGTTGTCCGGGGGAGGCGTTGCTAACGGACCTCTCCCCCGGTCGCCAGACCGCTTGGGCGGAGACTCCCACAGAGAGCCCGATGTCGAGGAGGAGGAAGGCGTACGCAGCGGGGCCAGGCCGAACTTCGCGGTCGCGAGCACGCGGCCCAGGCCGCCCAGCTCCGCGATGAACTGCTTGCCCAATTCCTCGCGGACGCGGCCCTCGCCGTCGTCCCTGTGACCGGCGGGTACCGCAGGTCGGGCTCGCCGTTGGCGCTGAGCGGCGCTACACTCTCCGTATGTCCCAGCCCCTACACGTCGTCACTACCGAAGCCATGGCGCTCGACCCCGCGGACAGGCTCCGCTTGGCGTCGGAGCTGATCGACAGCGTCGATGGCCCCGCTGATGCCGAGTGGGACGGGGCGTGGCTCACAGAGATCCAGGCCCGTCGCCAGCGCGGCACGGTCGACGCGGTCCCCTGGTCCGAGGCGCGCGCCCGCGTCCTCCGCCGTCTCTCCGCGTCGTGAGCTTGCCGGTCGACGTCCACGCAGACGCGTTGGACGAGCTTGAAGAGGCTGCTGCCTGGTACGAAGCTCGGCGCGCGGGCCTCGGCTTCGAGTTCGCCGCGGAGATCGAGCGGGTCGTCGCCTCCGTGGCGGAGCGCCCGCTGGCCTTCCCGCAATGGAAACGCGCAGATCCGGTCCGTCGCGCTCTCGCGAGCCGATTCCCGTACGCGGTATTCTTCGACATTGAGCCGCAGCGCGTCGTGGTCATGGCTATTGCCCATTCAAGCAGGCGTCCGGGCTACTGGGGTGGGCGGAGCACGCCGCCTGTTCGAACCCGGGAAAACGAAGAAGACCCGTAGGATCTTGCGATCACTACGGGACTATTTGATATGGTCGGCTCAACTTGATGATTATAGAACTTGGTGGCTTGACCGGCAGGGGGAGGAGAGGGCCGATATCTCGGCGTTGACGGAGGGGTTGGCGGCGAAGTAGTGATGGCGATCGTGAACGGGCTACGCGAGGGGACGTCGCTCGGGGTGGACGCGGCTGCGGCGCGGGGCCGGAGTCGGGTAAGCTTGGGAGCAGTGCTCACACTCCTCGCCCTCTTCGCCTGTGACACCCGACCCGGGAAGACCGGGTCCGAGGACAGCACCCCGGGATGCGACGCGGCGTGGTACACGGACCTCGACGGGACGGGTACGGCGACCCGGATGCGATGGTGTCGGATTGTTTGGCACCAGCTGGGGCCGTCGCCAACGCCGATGACTGCGACGACGCCGACGGGAACATCAACCCGGCCGCGGACGAAGTCTGCGACGGCGTTGACAACAACTGCGACGGCCTCATCGACGACAGCGACCCGGCGGTCGTCGGGCAGACGTCCTGGTACCCGGACGCCGACGGGGACACCTACGGGGACACCTACGGGGACACCTACGCCGCGCCGCGGATCTCGTGTTTCAACGTCGGCACGGACGTCGCGGACAACTCCGACTGCAACGACGCCAACGCAAGCGTGAACGTGGACGCCGACGAGGTCTGCGACGGCCAGGACAACGACTGCGATGGTCTTGTCGATGACGCCGACCCGGACGTCGTCGGTCACGTCGACTGGTACCCCGACGCGGATGGCGACGGGTACGGGGACGCAGACGCCATCGCAGTGATCTCGTGTGCATCGATCGACGGCTCGGTCACCGACGGCACCGACTGCGACGACGGGGACCCCGACGTGAACCCAGGGGAGCTGGAGGTGTGCAACAACGGCGTCGACGACGACTGCGACGGGGGTTTCGCGAGTTGCCTGGGTTCGGGCTCCCTCTCTGGCGCGGACGCCGAGTACACGGGGCTGGGACCGGGCGACTATGCGGGTCAGGCTGTCTCCGGTGCTGGCGACGTGAACGGGGACGGCTACGACGACGTGCTGATCGGCGCGATGTACGCCCACAGTGCGGCGGGCGCGGCTTACGTCGCGCTGGGCGGCCCCGCGCCGACATCCGGTTCCTTGTCCAGCGGGGGCGCGACCTACGACGGCGAGGGAACTGCTGAGGCCGGCTACTCGGTCTCGGGTGGGGGGGACGTCAACGGGGACGGCTACGACGACGTGCTCATCGGCGCGCCGGGGTTCGGCGTTGACCCGTCCTACCCCAGCGGTGCCAGCTACCTCGTGCTTGGTAGCCCCTCGCCCGCGTCTTCGGTCTTGTCTACGGCAGGCATGGCCTACATCGGTCAGGAAAGCGACGCCTCGGCCGACGCCGTGGCGGGTGCGGGCGACGTGAATGGGGATGGCTTCGCCGACCTGCTGATCGGCGCGCCCGGCAACATTGACGACGGGACCGGCGCCGGGGCTGCCTACCTCGTGCTCGGCGGCCCATCCCCGGTGGGCGGCCCACTCTCCGCCGCGGACGCCGAATACACGGGTCAGGCATTCCCCGTCCAGGATGAAGCCGGCAATCCCGTCGCGGGAGCCGGGGACGTGGACGGCGATGGGCTGGACGACATGCTCATCGGGGCGGACGTGAGCTGGCAGGCGGGCGACAGCGCCGGGGCCGTGTACCTCGTCGTTGGGGCCGAGGCCGCGGCGTCTGCGTCACTTACGGGGGCCGACGCCGAGTATGTCGGCGAGGCCGCTTTCGACTACGCCGGGGTCTCGGTCGCTGGCGCCGGGGACGTCAACGCGGACGGCTACGCGGACTTTCTCATCGGGGCTTCCGGCAACGACGATGGGGTGCCCGACGCGGGTGCCGTCTACTTGCTGCTCGGCGGGCCTTCGCCGGCGTCGGCGTCGCTCTCCGCCGCGGACGCCGAGTACACCGGCAAGGCCGGTGGCGACTACGCGGGCACGTCGGTCTCGGGTGCCGGGGACGTCGATTCCGACGGCCACGACGACCTCCTCATCGGCGCCTACCACAACAGCGAGGGCGGGCTTTACGCCGGGGCTGCGTACCTCGTGCTCGGCAGCTCGGCCCCGACCGGGTCGTCCCTCTTGTCCGCGGACGCAGACTACGTCGGCGAGGCCCCCTACGACTACGCGGGGTGCTCCGTCTCGGGTGCAGGTGACGTCAATGCAGACGGGCACGACGACTTGCTCATCGGTGCCTACTGGAGCGACGATGGCGGCAGCCTCGACACCGGCGCGACGTACCTCATTCTTGGGGCCGGGCTCTGAGCCGCCCACGCGGACGATGGTGGCAACCGGCGTCGTCCGCGACTACAATGGCCGCATGGAACCCTCCTTCGAGCAGATGACCCCCGCCGAGCGCATCCTCTACGTTCAGGATCTGTGGGACAGGATCGCCGAGGACCCCGAGGGCGTTCCGGTCTCCGATGCGATGAAGGTCGAACTCGACCGCCGACTCGCCGAGCACCGCGCCGATCCGTCGACGGCGATCCCCTGGGACCAGGTCAAGGCAGAGCTGCGGCGCCGCCGGTGAGTCTTCCAGTCGCGTTCCGTCCGGAAGCTCGGGCGGAGTTGATCGATGCGTGGACCTGGTACGAGGAACAGCGTCCCGGACTCGGCGACGAACTGGAGGCCTGTGTCGAAGCCACGATCGGTGCTGCCGCACGGTCGCCCGCTGGGTACCAGCGCGTTTACGCCGAGGTGCGTCGGGCGCTCGTGAAGCGGTTCCCGTACGGAGTGTACTTCATCGTTGAAGGCGAGGTTCTACTGGTGCTCGCCGTCGCCCACACGCGGCGAAGGCCGCACTACTGGGCAGATCGGATTCGAACCTCCGGCCCGTCCAAAAACGAGGAAGGCCCGTAGGGTCTCACACTGCGGGGCCATCGTGGGTCTGACAGGGCACAGCGTCGGGACCTCCTACGACCTTGATCGACAAGGCATAAAACCAGCGAACAATGGAGACTATTGCCGGATGCCGGACGGCAATCACGTTGACTATCCGTCCGATAGAACAAAAAGCAGGCTTCTAAAGCCGGCTTTCGACGAGGGTGCTGAAATGGTCGGCTCAACTTGATGATTATAGAACTTTCTGGCTCGACCGGCAGGGGCAGGAGATGGGCGATTTCTCGGCGTTGAAGGATGGGTTGGCGGCAAAGTAGAAGGCCTCGGCGGTGCCGGCTGGCCGGCGAGAGCAGACCGCCGGGCATCACGATCGGCATCGGCGTCTGCCCCGTCGGGGACCGAGGGACCGGGAAGGGGGCGAAACGGCCGACCAGGGCCTGCATCTCGACGAGGTCTGCGCGGACATCGTGGGTTACCTGCATGCGCTCATGCCCCCCCCTCCATCCTCCCCTCCCGCCCTGCCCTCCGGCCTTCGCGACAACCGCGACCGCGGCACCGTCGGCGACTTCCTGAACGCGAAGATTCGGGAAGGATCGCGCCTGTCGATCGTCTCCGCCTACTTCACGATCTACGCCTACGAGGCGATGCGTGAAACGCTGGATCGCATCGATCACCTTGACTTTCTGTTCGGCGAGCCGTCGTCCGTAACCAGCCTCGATCCCAGCAAGGCCGAGGCGAAGGCCTTCGTGATCGGGGAAACCGGGCTGGACGTCGCCAACCCCCTGCAGCAGAAACGGGTGGCCAAGGACTGCGCCGACTGGATCAAGCGTTGTGTCACAATCCGCACGATTAAACAGTCGAATCTCCTCCACGGCAAGATGTACCACGTCGCGACCGAGGGGGTGGAAGCTGCGATCCTGGGCAGCTCCAACTTCACGGTGCGAGGCCTCGGGCTCGGAGCCGCCGGCAACAACATCGAGTTGAACCTCATCGTCGACGGGGACCGGGACCGACGGGAGCTGAAGCAGTGGTTCGACGAGTTGTGGGGGAACCCCGACATCGTCAAGGACGTGACCGCAGAGGTCCTCGACTACCTCAAGCGCCTCTACGACAACAACGCGCCGTCGTTCATCTACTACAAGACGCTGTTTCACGTCTTCGAGCGATACCTGACCGACGCGGGGAAGACCGACACGGCTCTTGGGCAGACCACGTTATTCGAGACCGGGATCTGGAAGGCCCTGTTCGAGTTCCAAAAGGACGGCGTCAAAGGAGCGATCAACAAGATTCTTCGCCACAACGGCTGCATCGTCGCGGACAGCGTCGGCCTCGGCAAGACCTACAC
>CAIKNO010000376.1 GCA_903828805.1 uncultured Sandaracinus sp.
CCGATCTCGTGCAGCATCTGCCGGCTGCGCTCGCTCAATGCTTATGCTCGCGCATATTTACTCTAACGGGGACGCCGGCGTCGGTGTCACCGAGAAGCGGGCGTGCCTGGCCGTCCGTGGCGCCGCCCTCGTCGATGGCCACCGGGTGTCCCTCGACGGCGCGCTCGGAGGGCTCGATTTCACACACGGACTCTTGCCGCACCGGACGCAGTGGAACTGGGCCTTCGGGCTGGGGCGGACACGGACCGGGGAGCGGGTGGGCTTCAACCTGGTCGAGGGCTTCGTCGGGGAGGGCGAATGTGCACTCTGGGTCGACGATCGGACCGTGCCGATCTCCGAAGGACGCTTCACGTTCGACCGCGCCGCTCGCCTCGGGCCCTGGCGCGTGCGCTCCGCCGACGGCGAGGTCGACCTGGAGTTCGAGCCGGGCGCGGAGCACACGGAGACGCGGAACCTCGGCCTCGTGCGATCGCGGTTCGCCCAGCCGCTCGGCACGTTCCGCGGGACCCTCCGGGTCGGGGACCGCACCCTCGAGCTCGATCGATGCCTCGGCGTCGTCGAGGACCAGGACGTCGTCTGGTGAGGCGGTCCGCGGGGGCCCGGCGCTCCGTCGTGCTTCCTCCCGCGCCCGGAAGAGAGTACACCGTGACGACCGATGGACGCGCTGCCGACGCTCCCTCTCGTCGCGGGTGAACTGCCCGAGTCGATTCGTCGTTTCGGGGACCCTTCCGCCCCGGACCGCACCCGCCTCGTGGCGGCCCGAGGCCTGGTGCCGCTCGGGGGCGGCGACCTCGTCGCGCTGCTCTTGCAGCTGGAAGCCGACCGCCTCGGCGAGGTGGCGCAGGCGGCCCGCGCGTCCCTCGATGCGCTGCCCGACCCGCTCCTCGCAGTGGCGTGCGATGCGGCGTTGCCGGCCGTGTTCCTCGACGCGCTGGCGACCCGCCTCTCCGGCCGGGACGAGCGGCTCGAGCAGATCGTGGCCAACGACGCGACGGCGGACGCGACCATCGCGCGGGTGGCGCGCGCCTGCGCCGAGCGGGTCGCCGAGCGGATCGCGGTGAACGAGCAGCGGGTGCTGCGTGCGCCGGCGATCATCGAATCGCTCTACCGGAACCGGAACACGCGGATGAGCACCGTCGACCGGCTGGTCGAGCTCGCCGCCCGGCACGGACTCGAACTGAAGGGCGTGCACACCTTCCAGGCCCACGTCGAGGCCATCGCGGGGCAACTCATCCCGGAGCCCTCGGACGAGGCGATGCCGGGGGACACGCTGTTTGCGGAGAGCCTGGCCGCCGATGCCGAGCAGGACGCGATCGCGCGCGACAAGGTCGACGGGTCCGAGGCGCTGAAGGAGCAGTTCAAGCCCCTCGCGGTGCGGATCTCCACGATGACCTTGCAGGAGAAGCTCCGCCTGAGCCTGGTCGGCAACGCCGCGGCGCGGGCCCTGCTGGTCCGCGACTCCAACAAGATGGTCTCGATGGGCGCCATCACCTCGCCGATGGTCACCGAGGCCGAGGCCGAGAGCATCGCGCACAGCCGTCAGGTCGGCGAGGAGATCCTCCGGTACATCGGGAGCCGCCGGGAGTGGCTCTCGAACTACGAGCTCAAGAAGGCCCTCTGCTTCAACCCGAAGACGCCGGTCGGCATCTCGATGAACTTCTTGAGCCACCTGCACGTCGCCGACCTGCGGACGCTCGGCCGCAGCCGCGGGGTCGCGGCCGCCCTCAAGACCGCGGCGCTTCAGCGCGCCGCCAAGAAGAGCCAGCAGGGCTGAGCCCTGCCTCGAGGATCCATGTCGTTCTTCCAGCGAATCTTCGGGCGGGTGAGTGCGGCGGAAGAGCGCGCGGCCGCGGACGTGCACTTCGAGGCGGGCCGCTGGTTCGAGGCGCGCCAAGCCTACGAGCGGGCCATCGAGAAGAGCACGGGCGATGCCGCCCACCGCGCGCACTGCAGCGCCCGCATCGCGGCGTGCTTCGATGGCCTCTCCGAGCGCTGCTTGTCGGAGGCCGAGCGCTTCCGCCGGGACGGCGAACTCGAGCTCGCCCGGACCGAGCTCGCGACGGCCGCCGAGCTCGCCCGTACGCCGTCGGTCCGCGAGAAGGCCAGGCGTGCGCTCGAGATGCTCGAGCGGAGGGACGCGGTGGTGCAAGCGACCGACACGCCCGAGCTCGAGGACGACGAGCGGTGGGCGGTCATCGCGGGGACCTGGGAGGACGCGCAGACCGAGGAGTACGACGCCTACGGTGAGGGCTTCCGGGGGGCGCTGCTCGCGCTTCACGACGCCCAGCCCGGGGACGCCGGGGCCTTCCTCGAAGGGCTCGTGGCGGCGCACGAGGACCGCGCCGTGTACCTCTGGCTCGAGGTCGGCCGGGCGCGCCTCGCGGGCGGTGACGAAGCGGGTGCGGGCAAGGCGCTGCGCCGCTTCCTCAAGCGCGTCGCGGACGACGATCGCAGCGACGCGCGGCTCAACGCGCACGTGTTCCTCGCCTCGCTGGCGGAGAAGGCCGGCGACGAGGAGAAGGCGATCTCCTGGCTGCAGAAGGCCCTGACGGGCATGCCCGACGATCCGCGTCCCTACCTGCAGCTCGGGGTGTATCTGCGGCAGAAGGGCCACGCCGCCGAGGCCGTCGAGATCCTTCGCACATCGATCGAACTCATGGACGAGGACAGGCCGAGCTGGGAGGCCCATCAAGAGCTCGGGCTCGCCCTCCGGGACACGGGCGAGATCGAGGCCGCGATCGAGCTGCTCGAGAAGGTCATCCGGCACTTCACGCAGCGCTCGTCCCTCGACTTTCCCCCGAGCACGGCGCTGCCGCTCGCCCGCCTCCACGAGGAGGCGGGGCGGCTCGAGCGGGCGGCCGATCTCTATCGGAGCCTCGCCAACGGCAGCGATCGGGAGCGCCACCTCGAGCATCACCGCGACGCGGCGAGGGTGCTCGTGGAGCTCGGGCTGCTGTCCGAGGCGCGTCGAATGCTCACGCGGGCGGCGGCGCTCGCCGAGTCGAAGCCGGATCAGCTGGCGACGATCGAGGCCGAGATCGTGGCGCTCGACGCGCAGCTCTGAGCGGTCCGTCGGGCGCGATGCAGGTCCGTTGGCTTCCTATCGGGGTGGCGACGGCGGGCGCGGCCGGTCTCGCGTGCGCGTCGTTCGCAGGGCTCTGGGAGCCGGGGTGGAGTCTCGCCGCGGCGGGGCCCGTGTTCGTGCTCGTCCTCGGCGCCGGGGTGCTCCGCGACCCGGAGGGGCCGGAGCTTCCCTTCGCGGTTGCACTGGCGGTGGCCTTCTTCGCCCTCTTCACCGCAGCGACGGCGACGATCACCGAGGTCGAACTGTCGAGGATCGCGAACCATGCCCGGCCCGAGGCGTCGGCGTTCGTCGCGGCCGAGGTCGCCAGGATCCACAGCGCGATGTGGCCGCGCTGGGTGATGATGTTCGCGACCCTGCCGATCGGCGGGTTCGTGCTCGGGTGGAGGTCGCGGAGGCTGCGCGCGCGGGCACCGTCTCGGACGACGCCTTGACGCGGCCTTCGGCGTCCCCTCGACGGGCCCCAGGGTCCGCGGCCGCGGCGCAGGATCTCGCCACCGGCCGCGACCCCGCCACCGTGTTCGCTCAGGCCGGCACGAGCGTGTAGACCGACTGCACGGCTTCGGGCAGCCGCGACGGATCGTTTCCACCCGCCTGGGCGAAATCGGGTCGCCCGCCTCCGCCTCCCCCGACGATGGCGGCGGCGTGCTTGACGACATCGCCCGCCTTCACGCGCGCGGTCGCTTCCTTGCTGACGCTGCATGCGAGGAGGGCGCGCCCGTCGGGCGTCGCGCTTCCCAGCAGGATCACGGCCGGGGCGAGCTTGTCCTTCAGCTGATCGGCGAGCTCCCGGAGCGCCTTCGCATCCCCGAGGTCGACGATCGCGCCGAGCACCTTCAGACCGCCGCGGTCCTGCGCGTCGGCGGTGAGATCTCCCGCGCCCGTCCCGCTCACGAGCTTCTGCTGCAGCCGCTCGATCTCGCGCTGGAGCTCCTTCTGCGTGGCGAAGAGGCGCTCGACCTTCTCCTTCACCTGACCCGGCGTTCCCTTGAGGAGCGCCGCGGTCTCCGCGAGCTCTCGCTCGAGGCCCCGCGCCCATCCGAGCGCTCCGTGGCCGGTGACCGCTTCGATGCGGCGCACGCCCGCGGCGACGCCGCTCTCGCTGACGATCTTGAACAGCCCGATGTCGCCCGTGCGCGACGCGTGGGTGCCGCCACAGAGCTCGATGGAGTCCGACGTCATGCGCAGCATCCGCACGACCTCGCCGTACTTCTCCTCGAAGATGCCGATGGCGCCCTTCGCCTTGGCCTCGGCCATCGGCAGGACCTCGGTCTCGATCGGCGCGTTGCCGAGGATCTTGCCGTTCACCAGGTCCTCGAGGCGCTGCACCTCCTCCGGGGCGAGCGCGCGGCTCCCTGCGTAGTCGAAGCGCAGCCGGTCGGCCGAGACCAGCGATCCCTTCTGGAGGGCGCTGGGACCGAGCACGGTGCGGAGCGCCCAGTGCAGCAGGTGGGTCGCGCTGTGGTTGCGCCGCGTGGCGGCGCGGCGTCCGGCGTCGACCTCGAGCGTCACCTGCGTCCCCACCGAGAGGCTGCCCTCGAGCATCCGGCCGCGGTGCACGACGAGGCCCTCGACGGGCTTCTGCGTGTCGAGCACTTCGAAGACGCCCCCCTCGGCGCGAAGGATGCCCCTGTCGCCGGCCTGGCCGCCGGACTCGCCGTAGAACGGCGTGGAGGCGCTCACCACTTCACCCTCGTCCCCGGCGGCGAGCGTCTCGACGCGCCCGTTCGGGCCGAGGAGCGCGCTGACCCTGGAGTTGTCTCGCTCGAGGTCGTAGCCGGTGAAGACCGTCGGGCCCACCTCCTGGGCGACCCCGTGGTAGACGCGGTCGACGGCCTTGTCGCCGACCTTGCTGCCGGCGCTGCGCTCTTTGGCGCGCTCGAGCTCGGCATCGAACCCGGCGCGATCGATCCCGAATCCATGCTCCTGCCCGATGACCTCCTGGAGGTCGAGGGGGAACCCGAAGGTGTCGTAGAGCTTGAAGGCGACCGCGCCCGGCAGCGTGCGCACGCCTCCCTCGTCGAGCCAGTGGGTGTTCTGCTCGAGCAGCTCGAGGCCGCGCTTCATGGTCGCGCGGAAGCGCTCTTCCTCCTGGCGCACCACGTCGGCGATCAACGCCTTCCGCTCCTCCAGCTCGGGGTAGTGGGCGCCCATCTGCGCGACGACCGCGAGCGCGACCTCGTGCAGGAACGGGCGCTCGATGCCGAGCCGATGGCCGTGGCGAATGGCCCGGCGCATCACGCGGCGAAGCACGTAGCTGCGCCCCTCCTTGTCGGGGAAGATTCCCTCCGCGATCATGAAGGCGGCCGTGCGCGCGTGGTCGGCGATGACCCGCATCGACACGTCGTCCTTCTCGAGCGTGCCCCCGTACGCCTTGCCCGACAGCTGCGCGCCCAGCTCGACGAGCGGGCGGAGCAGGTCGGTGTCGTAGTTCGAGACCACGCCCTGGACCGCGGCGGTGATGCGCTCGAGGCCCATGCCGGTGTCCACCGACTGCGCCGGCAGCGGCTCGAGCCGCCCATCGGCGAAGCGCTCGAACTGCATGAACACGTTGTTCCAGATCTCGACCCAGCCCGCGCCGTCGCTGCCGGGCTCCTCGCCGAAGCGGGAGAGGTCCGGGGCGCCCTCGCCCATCCAGTAGTGGATCTCGGTGCACGGGCCGCACGGGCCGGTGTCCCCCATCGACCAGAAATTGTCCTTCGCGCCGAGCCGCAGGATGCGGTCGGGGCCGAACCCCGTGACCTGCGTCCAGATCCCGGCGGCCTCTTCGTCCGCGGGGAGGTTCCCTTCGCCCTCGAAGATCGTGATGACCAGCCGCTCGGGCGACAGGTGGCACGTGTCGATGATGAACTCCCAGGCCCAGCGGATCGCGTCGGCCTTGAAGTAGTCGCCGAACGAGAAGTTCCCGAGCATCTCGAAGAACGTGTGGTGACGCGCCGTGACCCCGACGTTCTCGAGATCGTTGTGCTTGCCGCTGATGCGGATGCACTTCTGCGAGGTCGTCGCGCGCTTGTAGGGACGCTGCTCCTTGCCGGTGAAGACGTCCTTGAACTGCACCATGCCCGCGTTGGCGAACATGAGCGTGGGGTCGTTCGGCGGGACGAGCGGGCCGGAGGGCAGCCGGGTGTGGCCGCGCGACTCGAAGTGGCGGAGGAATGCCTCGCGGATCTCTCGGGAAGTCTTCATGGCTCGGGCAATGTCCGGGGTGGGGAGGGCGCTGTTGTGAAGCCGCGAACGGAGGGCGGCAAACGGGTCTCTGGGGGAGAGCGAGGCGAGGAGGCTGCGGCGATCGCAGCCGCGGTGGACGACGCCGCGGACGGGTCCGGGGACCGGCCGTGGCGGAGCGGTGGGCGCGACGCGGAGAGGACCGACGACGCGCTCAGCGGAACGCGTAGCCGAGGTAGAGACCCCAGCGGACGTAACGGTCGACGACCGGCGCCGCGAACCCGCCGACCACGTCGTTCGACGCGTCGACGGGCCAGGGCTCCCACAGGTTGGGGTCCATCCACTGCCGATCCGGGGGCACGTCGGGGCAGCCGCCGGGGCTCGCGCAGCCCACCTGACCCTGGAATCGCGTGTCGAACTGGAAGTACTCGAAGCGGAGCGCGGCGAACGCGCCTTCTCCGACCCACGTCGCGTCGTGCCGGAGCTCGGCGCCGACGAGGAAGCCCGAGGCGGGGCCCGTCTCGACGCCCCAGACCTCGCGGCTCTTGGCGCCGATCGAGAGGCCCGGACGGTAGTCGGCGCGCACCGAGAGGGTCAGCGCGTCGAAGACCGGCGCCACCTGGAAGCCGCCGCCGACGGTGACGTACTGGTATTCCATCGGAGCGACGATCGTGTCGAAGTCGATCTCCGCCAGCGCCACGGGGTCGAGGGTGAACGTCGAGAGGCCCCAGAGGCCCTCGGCGAACATCTCGAAGTCGCCGCGGCGCGACCCGAAGCGGACACGCGCGCGGAGCCCGGCCTGCACGTCCATCTGATCGGTGCCGATGTTCACCCGGCCGTCGCCGGTGCACTCGGCCGCGCTTCGACGGCAGCCGTACGAGGTCAGGAAGGCCGAGTGTCGAAAGGACACCAGCGCGCCCAGGAAGGGGAAGGGCTGGCCCCCGAGCGCGCCGGGGTAGAACTCACCCTCGACGCCGAACTCGGCGTGACCGATGCCCGACGACGTGTAGCCCCGATCCTCGTCGAGCAAGGCGGTCGCCGGGTTGGCGGGCATCCCGCCGCGGCGCGCCTCGTACACGGCCGCGGTGCCCCGCAGGGAGCGCCACGCCGAGCCTCCGGACACGGAGAACCGCACGGCGTCGAAGCGGCCGTCGCGCTCCGACGCCGGGCGCGGCTCGTCGTCGTCGCCGCCGTCGTCGTCGGATGGGGGAGGCTCCGGCCGCTCCTCCTGCTGCGCGTACCACGCGGGGGGCGACTCCGCGGGGGCCGCTTGCGCGGCCCGCGGAGCCCGTGCTGCGGCGAGGGAGCCCGCGAGGCGAGTGGCGCCGCTGCGACCGACCGCATCCATGGCGGCGGTCGTCCGTCCGCCCCAGCTCTCGTTGCCGAGCTCGGCGCCATCGGCGCCGTTGCGGACGCGCACCGTGAGCCTCCAGCTCCGCCGCGCCCGCGAGACGCTCCCGGTCACGATGCCCACGGCGTTGAGCGCGCGGGCGATCTGCGCGTAGTCCTCGTCGGCGAGGCTGCCGCGCAGACCGAGCTCGCGCACCGCGCTGCGGACGTCCGTGTCCTCGAGCACGACCCACCCCGCGGCCCGCAGGTCCTCGACGAGCATCGCCCGCAGGCCCGATGCGCGGGGCCCCCGGAACGACTCGACCACGAGGCGCCCTTGCGCGTGCGCGCGGTCCGGAGCGGCGGCGGAAAGGATGGCCAGGAGGCACCCGAGGACGAAGAGCGGCGCGAGAGAACGCATCGTGGACTCCAGCTCGAACGAGCCGGGAGGCTACCAGAGCGCCGCGTGCTGGGGGCGTCCGAACGTGGCCCCGTCAGTCCGGGGCCGTGCTATGCGTCTGCCCGAACACGCCATGCTCAGCGTCCTCCGTGTGCGGCAGCTCGCGATCATCGACGAACTCGAGGTCGTCTTCGGGTCGGGGCTCAACGTCCTGACCGGAGAGACCGGCGCCGGTAAATCCATCCTCGTGGACGCGCTCCAGCTGGTGCTCGGCGGCAGGGCCCGGCCCGAGCTGGTCCGGACGGGCGCGCCCCAGGCCGAGGTGGAGGCCCTCTTTGACCTGGGCGACGATCCCGCGACCCTCGACCGCGTGCGCGCCGCGGGCGTGGAGGTCGAGGGCGCGGAGCTGGTCGTGCGCCGCGTGGTGACCGCGCAGGGCCGCTCGCGGGCCTACGTGAACGGACACCTCACGACGCAGTCCCAGCTCGAGGCGCTCGCCGCGGGCCTCGCCGACATCTCGTCGCAGCACGAGCACCACCGGCTGCTCGAGCCGTCGGTGCACCTCGACTGCCTCGACGCGTTCGGTCGCCTCGAGGGCCGGCGAGAGGCGCTCGGGGATGCGTTCGTCGCGCTCGAGGCCGCCGATCACGCCCTGACCGAGGCCCGCGCGCGGGTGTCGGGGCGCGGCGAGCGGGAGGACCTCCTCCGGTTCCAGCTGAAGGAGATCGACGAGGTCAACCCGCAGCCGGGGGAGCTCGCTGCGCTCGCATCGGAGCGCGAGCGCTTGCGCTACGCCGAGAAGCTGGCCCGGGCGGCGGGGGAGGCCGAGGAGGCCCTCTACACGCGCGACGGTGCGATGCTCGACGAGCTGTCGACCCTCGTGAATCGGCTCGAGGAAGCGGGGCGAGTCGATGCCCAGCTCGCCCCCATCGCCGAGGCCCTCGAGTCGGCCAGGGCCCAGCTCGAGGAGGCTGCGCGCGACCTCGGACACTACGCCCGCGACGTGCGGGTCGACCCTCAGCGGCTCGGCGAGGTCGACGAGCGGATGCACCGCGTGCAGCGCCTCGTCCGCAAGTACGGGGGCGTCTCGGGGGCCTTGCCCGAAGACGCCGAGGCGCGGGTTCGCGATCACCGTGCGGCCGCGGCCGCCGAGCTCGCCGCGCTCGGGTCGGCCGAGGAGCAGATCACCGCGCTCGAGGCGGCGCGGGCGACGGCGTTCGCGGCGGCGGCCGGCATCGCCCGGGCGATGTCGTCGGCGCGCCGAGAGGTCGCCGGCGCGCTCGGCACGGCGGTGTCCGCGGAGCTCGTCTCGCTCGGGATGGGCGGGGCCAGCGTGTGGGTGCGGGTGACGCCGATCGAGGGCGGGCGGAGCGACCTGCAGGTCGACGGAGCCCGGCTCACGGCGGGCGGGCTCGACCGGGCGGAGTTCCTGATCTCGCCCAATCGAGGCGAGGAGGCGCGGCCGCTTCGGAAGGTCGCGAGCGGTGGCGAACTCTCGCGGACGATGCTCGCGATCAAGCGGGTCCTCGCGGGGCTCGGCCCCGCGGGCCTCTACGTGTTCGACGAGGTCGACACGGGGGTCGGCGGCGCGGTGTCCGAGGTCATCGGTCGCAAGCTGCGGGAGGTCGCCCGGCATCACCAGGTGCTCTGCATCACCCACCTCGCTCCGATCGCGGTCTACGCCGACCGGCACTTCCTCGTCCGAAAGGACGTCGTCGGAGAGCG
>CAIKNO010000377.1 GCA_903828805.1 uncultured Sandaracinus sp.
CACGCGTCGGAGTTGAGACCGTTCCCATCATCGCAGAGCTCGCTGCCGTCGAGCGCGAGCATCCCGTCCCCGCACCCGCTGCATTGAATGCTACGGAAGTTGATCGACGGGCTGCTGATCAAGCTGGTCCAGTAGAACGGTTCCCCGCAGGGCACGAGGTTCGAGGCGCGCACCTGCCAGGTCAGTCCATCGCCGAGCCCGGCCGGCGTCCATGGCGTGAGCACGGGGCCCCAGGTCGGGCCGTTGTGGCCTCCACCCGACGACGTGAGCTCGGTCCAAGGTCCGGGCGGCGGGCCGACGAGCACGACGTCACGCAGCGTGCGCCCGTCGGTCGGGCCCACCACGGGGTCCGTGGTGGTGTCCCCGAAGATCAGCCACTGGACCTGCTCCGACGCGGGGCCGGTCTGGGTGAGGTTGAACGTGTAGAGATAGGTCCCGGAACCGTCATCGCGGACGGAGTAACGGAGCGCGACCTGGGCCTGCGCGCTTGGCACCCACAGCCCGAGGGCCGCGAGGCCCAGCATCCATCGAAGTGCATCCGTGGCCCGCATCGTCGCTCCTCCACGCGCCACGACGGCGCGACTCATCGGACGACACTACACGCAAGCCGCGCTGCGGTGGGAGTTCCGGTCGTTCCGTGTCGGACGATCCGAGGGAGCCGACGAAAGATCTCGTCGCCACCGCGCGTCGTTCGCTACGCTGGTTCCGATGGGCCAGAGGAACATCGGGATCGGGTTGGCCGTGCTGATCGCCCTCGGCGGGGTCGGCGCGTGGTGGTGGCAGGCCGAGACGTCGGAGGCGCCGGAACCGTCCGTCGCCTCGGACGAAGCTCCGCCCCCCGAGGTCGCCTGGCCCTCCGAGCCCGCGGTGCCCGCGTTCGAGCCCCCGGACGCCTCGGTGCGCCGCACGATCGCGCAGGCCCCGGCCACCCCGACGCCGACGCCGTCCGGGCCTCCGGAGTCGCCCTCGGCGCCGCCTCCGCTTCATGCCGCCGTTCGCAACGCGGTCGAGGCGGTGCGCGAGGACCTCCGCGGATGTTACGACGGCGAAACGCCGAGCCAGCTCGTGATGGCCCTGGACGTCGACGCGGCCGGACGCGTCGGCGATGCGCCGACCCTGGCCGACACGGGCGGTTCGGCCCCTTCGCTCGACTGCATCCGGAGCGTTCTGGCCGGCATCCAGGTCGATGCCCAGGGCCAGGCAGGCCTCGCTCCCGTCGCGCTCTCGTTCGAGTGAACCTCGCCCGCGGACGACGCCGACGGGCCGCCCCCCGCGGGCGACGGCCGGCGTCGAACCCGACCCGTGCCTCCGCGCGGCGACCGCACGATAGATGGCACGTCCACGCGTATCGACTAGGCTCGCGCTCCAGCGGAGGGGTGAACGATGCGCGGCGTGCGATTCCTGTGGATGGTCGCGGTGCTGGTGTGCGGCGCGTGCGGCGGCGAGGGCCCCACCGGGCTCGACGCCGGCACCGACGCGGCGGCCGATGCCGATGGCGGCGGACCGGACGACGCCAGCGTCACGGATGGGCGCGTCCCCGAAGACACCGGGGTCCCCGAGGACGCGTCCGTTCGAGGGGACGGCGGCACGATCGAGAGCGTCATCCGCACCACGCTCTGCGGGCCGCTCGCGGCCGCGGTCTGCGGCGCCTTCGAAGGGTGCAGCTGCCGGCCTTCCACGCCCGCGGGCTGCCTCGCGGAGCAGACCGACGCGTGCACGCGGTTCCAGCTCGACGATGGACGGCAGGCCGCGCTCGAGGCCGGTCGCGCCTCGCTCGACGCCGAGACCGTGGCGGGCTGCGTCGCCCGCGTCGAGGCGGCCCTCGAGGACTGCAGCCTCGGCAACGTCGATTACTTCGCGTTCTGTCAGGCGGTCATCGTGGACCGCGCCGCGCTCGGCGCCCCTTGCGCCGTCGGAGGCGCGGTCTGCGCGGACGGCGCGGGGGCGTGTCTGCCCGTCCCGGGTGACGCTTTCTTGTGCCGCCCGCTCGCCCTCGAGGGCGCCCCGTGCGAGCCCGGCGCGTGCGCCCGCGGGCTCGCGTGCGCGGCCGGACGATGTGCGGCCCCCGCCGCGGAGGGCGCCTCGTGCGTGTCGATCTCCGGCTGCCGCGACGGGCTCCGGTGCGTGGCGGGCGCTTGTCGCACGACCCGCATCGCCGAGGGCGGAGCGTGCACCGAGACCGCGGCCTGTGCGTTCGGCCTGTCCTGCGACGGCGGTCGCTGCGTGGTCCCGATGTCGACCATGTGCACCGAGGCCGGCAGCGGCTGCCCGAGCCTGAGCGTCTGCCGCACGACCATGGAGTCGCGCTGCATCCCGCCGCTCGACGCGGGCGGTCGTTGCGACACCGGCGCGTTCTGCGGGCCGGGGCTCTACTGCGACTTCGACACCGCGCCGGCCCTGTGCCGTGCGTTCCCCGGTGTCGGCGAGCCGTGCCCGATCGGCCTGTGCCGGGGAGATGCTTGGTGCGCCCCCAGCGGGCGCTGCGAGCCGCTCGGGATGCTCGGCGAGCTCTGCGTGTCGGGCAGCCGCGCCGACGGGTGCGCGGAAGGCCTGAGCTGCGCGTCGGGCGTGTGCAGCGACCCGCCCGCCCTCGGACAGCCCTGCGCCGCGTTCGCCGAGTGCGCGGCCGGGTTGGCGTGCCGGCCCGACGGGACGGGCAGTCTCGTGTGCGCCACGCCGGGTCCGATCGGCGATGGCTGCGACCTCAGCGTCGGCACCAACGGCGGCTGCGCGGACACCACGTACTGCGACCCCACGACCTCCGTCTGCCAGCCGCGCCTCCCGGCGTCCGGGCCCTGCGATTTCGACACCCAGTGTCAAGATGGCCTGACCTGCTTCCGGGGCCCTCCCGACTTCACGGGGACGTGCCAGACCCTGCCGGGACGCGACGAGCGATGCGAGTCGGCGTGCGCGTCCGGCCTGGTGTGCGGCGCGGTCGCGACCGGCGGGTCCTGCGTGGCCGAGGTCTGCGAGACCCTCCCGTCGAGCTGAGCCTCGATGAGTGGCCGGGCCCTGCACGACGGCGCGGCCGCCCTCCACGCGTGGACCCTCGCGCTGCTCGTGCTCTTCGCCGCGTGTCTGGGCGTGGAGCACCCGGCCCCGCCGATGCCCGGACACGCGCAGTGGTGCGATCTCGTGATGCTCGCCGCGGCCTCCACCTTCGGCGCCGCGCGGCTCGCGGGGCATCCACCCGCTTCGCGCTCGATCGTCGCGTCCGCCTCGATCGCGGCCCTGCTCGTCTGGGCGGCCGTCTCCGCCTGGGCGAACGGCGTGGGCGGATGGAAATGCCTGGGGTGGATCGAGCTCGCCTGCGTGTTCGCCGTCACGTCCTCGGTGGCGCAGGGGCCGAGGGCGCGCGACCGAATCCTGCGCGGCTGGATCGTGGGTGCAACGGGTCTCGCGGCGGTGGGGCTGCTCGGTGCGGCGCTCTCGACCGCGGGCATCGCGACGGCTTTCGGCGATCCCCGCGGCGGCAATCTCGGGGTTCCTTTCCGCCCGGTGGGGGTCTGCGCGAGCTCGAACCTGCTGGCGTCGATCCTGCTCGTGCCCGTGCTCCTGCTCACGATCGATGGGCCGCGGCTCGTCGGGCGCAAGGCGCGCCGCGTCCTCCTTCCGCTGCTCCTGGCCACCCTCGCGCTCACGATGTCGCGCTCGTGGCTCGGCCTCGGTGTCGCGTGGCTCGCGGCG
Source organism: uncultured Sandaracinus sp. (assembly GCA_903828805.1). Lineage (GTDB taxonomy): Bacteria > Myxococcota_A > Polyangia > Polyangiales > Sandaracinaceae > Sandaracinus. The sequence continues at coordinate 3,688 of CAIKNO010000377.1, forward strand.
CAGGCGATGCGGTCCCGCGCGCGGCCGTGGCACCTCGTCGGCCTCGCGTGCGCGACGGCCGCGCTCGTGGCGTCGTGCCGACTTCACATCCGACACGACGAGGCCGGGTGGTCCTTCGGGACCAAACCGGGGATCCGATGGCGCGTCATGGCGGGGGCGCTCGAGACCGCGCTGCGGCATCCGCTCGTCGGACTCGGGCCGAGCGCCCTGCCCTCGGTCGCGTCGTGGGAGATCGGCGGTCCGATGAGGCGCTGGGCCGCGCACTGCACGCCGCTCGATCTCGCCGCGACGCTCGGCATCCCCGCGCTCGTCGCATGGTGCGCGCTGGTGGCCGACGTGGGCCGCGCGGCGTGGCGGGCGCCGCGCTCACCGACCCGCATCGCCCTCCTGGCGGGACTCGCCGGCACGCTCTTCGACGCCTTCGCGCTCGACGTCGAGGACTTCCGCCACGTCTGGCTGCTGCTCGGACTGCTCGCCGCGCAAAGCGCCTCACGCCCGGTCGAGGGTCCGGCCGACGGCCCCTCCCCTCGACCGAGGCGCTCCGCGCTCAGTTCGGATCCCGCGGCGTGCGACGGGCGTCACGGGGCCGCCGAAGCAACGACATGAGGACCGCGCGCAGCTCCTCGTCGTCGGTCTCCTCCGCGAGCAGGAGCAGCTCCGGCTCGATGTGACCATCCGGGAACCCGGGCGCCGGGACGACCTCCTCGGGCGGTGGGGGCGTGCCCTCCCATATCACCCAGACATCCCCGTTCTCATCCACGTACGTGGCCTCACCGGGCCCGTCGTCGTCGGGGCCGGCCTGGGGCTCGCCGGGCCCTTCCCCATTCGGCGCGGCCCCCGCGTCGACGGCTCGAGGCGCGTTCGGCTCGAGCTCCGCGGCCCACCCACGACCGCGGGGTCGGGTGACGCGGGGCTCGTAGGCGAGGTCGTGGCCGCACAGCGTCGAGAGCGCCACGGCGAGATCGGCCACGTGGAGCTCGAGCACGCTCGACAGATCGTCCTTTCGGTAGCCGCCGAAGAGCGCGAGTACCAGCGGCACGGGCCGTCCGAGCGACGCGGAGCAGCGAGCGATCATCCCGTACACCAGGCGACTCGCCTCGAGCCACTCGGCCGTCGAGACCTGGTTCCCGAGGTCGTCCCACTCGTGCGAGTCCGCGCCGTGGGCGAACCCCACGTACTGCACCTTGCCCTCGAGGAGCGCCGCCTCGAGCCGCGCCAGCCCGGCGCTCAGGTCGCGGAGATAATCCCCGTGCCGGCCCGCGGGGTTGATGTTGAACGGGAGCGCGGCATCGAGCTCGGGCACGAAGCGGCGGCTCGCCTCGATGGAGTCCCCGAAGTGCCCGTCGAGGTCGACCCACGCGCCGACCGCCCCGTGCTCACGGTAGGCACGGAGCGCGGCGATCACCTGGCCGCTGAAGGTGCAGTAGCCGTGGCCGGATTCGGGTCGAGCATGGTGAAAGCCGCTCGTCGGACTGAGGGCGATCTGCGAGGGCTGCTCGAGCGCCCCGAGCACGGCTGCGACGAGTGAGCCGTTCGTGAAGCGTACGCTGTCGGCGAACCTCGCATTCCAGGGGAACCAGTTCGACGACGCGAGCGGCTCCCGCCCGGCGAAGAAGTCGCGGACGTAGCGCTCGGTGTGCGCCACGAGGAAGTCGTCCTTCTCGAGCGGCGCGAAGCCCACGGTGCGGACGAACCTCGAGAGCGGCGAGGCGCGCAGGTGGTCCCGGAAACGACGGGGCTTGAGGGGCGACTCGCTGAAGCTGCCGGTCGAGGACGACGGCATCGACATCGACCGTCGGTAGTACATGCGGATCGTGGGCTCGTGGAGTCGATGGGTCATGGGCTCGGTTCCTCTCGAAGTGGGTGGTGGAAGGGCGGCAGGACATGGACGACGACGCCTGGCCCCGGGGCCGGGGCGAACGCGGGTGGGGGCTGAAGGGGCTGCGGGACATGGACGACGACGCCTGGCCCCGGGGCCGGGGCGAACGCGGGTGAGGGCTCGACGGGCTGCCGGACGTGGACGACGACGCCTGGCCCCGGGGCCGCGGCGAACGCGGGGAGATGGACGGCGGGCTCGAAGGCGCTCGACCGCCGCGCTCGGCGCGACCGGCCGTGGCACGGCGGGTCTCGGCCCGTGCGGGGTGGCCCGCTCGGGTTCGTGGGTTCCGCATCGCTCGGGTCGTCAGTAGTGGAACTCGTACGGCTCCATCGATCCGACGAGCATCGGAGGAAACTCGGGGAAGTCGACGAGCTGGTCCGGCATGACGCGGGCGTCCGGATCCCAGCCGAGCACGGCGCAGAGCGCGAGATGGATCTCGGGGAGGAGCGCCCGGACGGTGGGGCGGATTCGCTCGAACGCCGAGAGCGAGGCCTCGACGCGACGGAGGGGCTTCCCCTTCAGCTGGAACACGCCCCACGCGTCCCCCTCGAGCACGTGGCGGCCATGCTGGTCGAAGGCCAGCGCGAGGCGGCGCAGCTCCAGCCACCCGCGCAGACACTGGCCCTCGGGACCGAAGGAGCCGAGGCCACCGCGCACGACCTCGTCGGGCAGCGCCACGCCGAGGGCTTGCGCGAGGGACGCGATGCGACGCTCGGCGTTCGTGGGGCGTTCGATCGCCGAACGCCGACCGGCCTTCGGCTGCTCGAGGAGCCAGTCCAGGAGATCGAGCGCCCCGTAGCCCGGCTTCGAGTCGGCGCGCGAGCCGCGCTTCGTGTTCCTCGGAGTCCTCGCGGTCGACGCCGCCTTCCGGGCCTTCGCGGCCGGCGCGCTCGTCGAAGTCTTCGGGGCCTTCGCGGTCGTCGAAGCCTTTCGGGCCTTCGCGGTCGTCGAAGTCGTCGGGGCCTTCGTGGGCTTCGGGGTCTGGGGCATCTCATGGCTCCTCGCGGCCGGGGCCGCGGTGGGGTGTCGAACAGGCCTCGGACCCGCCGCACCATCGCGGGGTCCTCTTGCGATCGTCCATCTCGGCAACGGAGCCACGCAGAGCCACGCAGAGCCTCGAAGCGCTCCGCCGCACCATGCGCGGGGTCCTCTTGCGATCGTCCATCTCGGGACGGAGCCACTCGGGGCGACGAAGCGCCCCGCCGCACACCGGCCCACGGGTCGGAGCCGTGCTCGACCGCCGTACAGGTCCCGACGGAGCAGAGCCTCGAAGCCGGCCCCCACTCCACTCATCGAGCGTCGAAACAACGTTCCCCCCGCCGAGGAACTCGCTTCACGAACAGGAGACGTTCGACGTCTCACTCGACTGACAGACGACCGGCTCAATCATTCGATCACCGGTCACCCACGAGGTCTGCGTGCGCTCCCCCGTCGCACCCGTTCCACCCCGAACAATCGCCAAAACGGCCCCAATTCAAAACCGAATCAGCCAATCGGGGAGACGAACGCCTCGACTCGACAGCGAGTGGCAAGACTACAGAGCAACTTTGGAGATGTCAAGTCCGTC
>CAIKNO010000378.1 GCA_903828805.1 uncultured Sandaracinus sp.
CGGGCCCGCCCGGGTGGTGCGCTCGCGGGGACATGAACGCCCGACGGATAGGTTGCGTCGTCCTCGGCCTCGGGATCGCCGGACTCGGGGCCCTCGGCGTCACGGCCGTCGGGTTGGCGCTCGGACGGCACGCGGTCGCGACGCACATCGCACGCGGGCGCCTCGAAGGGGCCGGGATCCACTGCGACGGCCGCTTCGCCGTCGAGCTCGCGCTGACCCTGGACGAGATCACCGTGGCCCCGACGTCGTGCACCTTGTCCGGAGGCACGCTGCAGTCGGTCGAGCTGCTCGAGCCGATGCACGCCACGCTCGGCGCGGAGGGCCGCGTGCCCCGGCTGCACGCGGCCGCCGTGCGCGTCGTTCTGCGCCCGGGCGCGCAGCCGCTGCCGAGCGACGCGTGGGGTCTCGCCTCGCAGGTGCTGGCCATCCCCTCGAAGCTCGGCGAGATCGCGCAGGGGATCGCCAGCCTCGCGGCCCGTGACCTGCCGGAGCTCGAGGTGGACCGGCTGGAGCTGGCGTACGGGGAGGGTCCGTCGGCGACCTTCGTCGAGGTCCGCCGCACACCCGGCCGCGTGGAGGCGGCGCGCGCCTCGCTCGCGCGGCTCGAGGCGCCGGGCGGGATGGGCGCGGAGGTGTCGATCACCGCGCTCGTCGCCACCGCCCGGGGACCGCACGCCGAGCTCGATGGAGAGCTCGAGATCCGCGCGACCATCCCGGGCCTGGGCACGAGCGAGGAGCACATGCACGTCGGCCTCGTCACCGAAGGGCTGAACGACCCGAGCCCGGCGTGGTCGCTGCGCGGTCGGTGAGGGCCGTCCGCGCGGCGCTCACCGCGAGAGCCGGCCGAAGGTCTCCTCGATCTCGTCGGGCGGCCCCGAGACGTGGACCTCGCGCTCGGTGAGCGGCCCCCGCACGGTCGGGGCCGACACGACGCGCCCCCCTGCCACGACGGCCAGGCGTCGACCCGGATGGGTCTCGCTCGCGGCGCGCAGACGGGCCTGTCCGACGTCGTCGGTCTCGAGCACGATGACCCGCTGACCGTCCGCCCCATCGAGCAGGCGCACGTGCCGGATGTGATCGGCATCCACGACCACGGCGCGCTCGACCGCGAGCGTGCCAGCGCTGCCGCGATGCGGGAGCGTGTCGACGCCCTCGCCACCGGACGTCGCGACCCATCGCAACGCGAGGTCGCGGGCCGGCAGCCGTTCGCGGTACGTCTCGACCCCGCACGCGGCGACCAGCCCCAGCACGGCGGGCCAGAGAACCACCGCGGCGCGCGTCGAGGCGCGCGCACGGTGCGCGTCGTACACGGAGGGCTCGTTCATGGGCGGGCAGGCCTCGGACGGCGAGATCGAGGGCCTGTCCCCGAGCGCGGGTGACCTCGCCCGTTCACGCGCGGGTGGTCCCTTCGCCATCGACCGCGACGGCCTCCGAGCGCCCGGCGCCGCGGGGCGGGCCCGCACACCAGCGGGCGAGCGTGTCGTAGAGGATCTCGGGCTCGACGGGCTTGGCGATGTGGTCGTTCATGCCGGCCTCGAGGACGCGGACGCGGTCCTCGGCCAGCGCGTTGGCGGTCATCGCCACGATCGGGCGGTCGAACCCCGACGCGCGGAGCGCGCGGGCCGCCGTGAGCCCGTCCATCACGGGCATCTGCATGTCCATCAGCACCACGTCGAACACGCCCCCGGCCTGCACGCGGGCGAGGGCTTGCGCGCCGTCGCCGACCGCCTCGACGCGGACGCCGTGCCGCTCGAGCAGCGCGATCGCGATCTCGGCGTTGATCTCGTTGTCCTCGGCGAGCAGCACCGACAGCCCCGCGAGCCGGCCCTCGACGGGCCCGGCTTCGGCCGGCATCGAGCGCGGCGCGGCCACGCCAGGCGCGACGACGACGCCGGGGCTCGAGGCGAGCACCCCGGCCGCGACGTCCATCCACACGACGAACGAGAAGGTGCTGCCTTCGCCCGGCGCGGTGTCGACGCGAAGGTGCCCGCCCATCGCGCCGACGAGCCGCTCGCTGATGGTCAGCCCGAGGCCGGTGCCGCCGAAGCGGCGGGTGGTCGAGGCGTCGGCCTGGGTGAACGGCTGGAAGAGGCGGGCGACCTGGTCGGGGCTCATGCCGATCCCCGTGTCTCGCACGCGAACCTCGACCTCCGCCCTCTCGGGCTCGCGCCGGAGCACCGCCACGCGGACCTCCACCTCGCCCCGCGGGGTGAACTTGATGGCGTTTCCCACCAGGTTGACCAGCACCTGACCCAGCCGGAGCGGGTCGCCGACCAGGTACGGCGGAACCCCGGGCGCGACGTCGAGGGCGAGCGCGAGGCCCTTCTGCTCGGCCTGCGGCCCGAGGAGCGTCACGACGTGGTCGAGCGCGTCCTCCACGGCGAACGGGATCTCCTCGAGCCGGAGCTGCCCCGCGTCGAACTTCGACAGGTCGAGGATGTCGTTGACGATGCCCAGCAGCGCCTGGGCCGATCGATGGACCTTCTGGATGCGATCGCGCTGCCCCGCCTCGAGCGGGGCCTCGAGCGCCAGCCGGGAGAGGCCGAGGATGGCGTTCATCGGCGTCCGGATCTCGTGGCTCATGTTGGCGAGCACGAGCGACTTCACCCGGGTCGCCTCCTCGGCTCGGCCGCGGGCTTCGGACAAGGTCTCCAGCAGCGCGCGGTTGGTCCGTTGTTCCGCCTCGAGCGCCGCCATCACGACCTTGCGACGCTGCTCGTGGAAGATGGCGAGACCGAACACGATGCCCGACACCAGGACGATGTTCAGGACGAGGAAGGCCATCTCGGCGCGCGGGCTCTGATGGAAGCCGGCGATCACGTGGACGTC
>CAIKNO010000379.1 GCA_903828805.1 uncultured Sandaracinus sp.
ACTCCGACGCCCTGCGGCTGGAGTGCGGCGACACCGTCGTGGACACGATCATCTACGGCAAGGAAGGCACCCCCAACGAGGACGGCTGGGACGACGACCTCGTCGCGGACACCACCTCGATCTGCGTGATGCCCGGCGATGGCGAGAGCGCGAGCCGCGTCCAGGATGGCTACGACACGGACCGCAGCGCGAGTGACTTCGTCGTGGGCGCCCCGACGCCCGGGGCCCCGAACCCCCGCGTGGAGCCCCCTGTCTGTGAGGCGAACACGGGCGCACGCATCGTCATGAACGAGGTGCTCTACGACCCGGACAGCACGGACGCCGACCACGAGTGGGTCGAGCTCTACAACGCCGGCAACGCGAGCACGCGGCTGGACGGCTGGTCCGTCGAGACCGCCACGAGCGCCTGGGCCGAAGACTTCGTCTTCCCGAGCGGCGTCGAACTCGCCCCCGGTGACTTCCTCGTCGTGGGCGGCGCTGCTGTCGCCGAAGCCGATCAGATCGCGGAGGACCTCTCCCTCGGGAACGGCACGCGCGCCGACGGCGTGCGGATCGTGGACTGCGAGGGCGGTGTCGTCGACACGGTCCTCTACGGCGACGTGCTCGGCGACCCGATCACGGGGGATGCCGGCAACACCGAGGTCGTGACCGGCGTCGAGAGCGCCATGAGCATCGGGCGCTATCCCGACGGCGCCGACACCAACGGTATGTCCGACTGGAAGGGCTACGCGGCCCCGAGTCCCGGCGCGTCGAACGCCGATCCCGGCGGTTCGAGCGACACGGCCGGCGGCTCCGGCGACGAGCCCGGCGGTGGCTGCGGGGACGACGCTCCCGAGGATGGAACGCGGCCCGACGGCGGTGGCTGCGCCACGGTTCCGGCGCGGGTGTCCTTCGCGGGTCTCCTTGCGATGGTGTCGCTCTCGCTGGTGGGACGCCGCAAGAGGTGAGCGCTTCGGCCGACCGGCGGCGGGCACGGGTCGTCGCGGTTGGGTCGCACGCGGGGGTGCGCGGGTGCGTTACCCCTTGTTCATGAGCTCGCGCCTCGTCGTCCCCCCTCGTTGTGCCGTCCCCTCCGTCGGCACGTCTCCGCGGCTGTGCCGCCGAACGACGGCGCTGTCGTGGCGCGGCGCCGCGCTGCTTGCGCTCGTTCTTGACGTGAGTGCCGGAGCGCGCGCGGAGTCGCCGGCGCCGCCCGACACCTCTGCCCATCGTGTCTACGACCTCGTGTTGGCGGGCAAGTCCGTCGGCACGAGGGATGTCACGGTGCGCTGGCGCGCCCGGGCTGAGGGGGGCACCCGGACCGTGGTGGAGGTCCTGACGCGGGGGACCCTCGCGGGTACGCCTGTGTCGGCGCGCGCCACCGGGGTGAGCAGCCGCGCGGGGACGTCGTTCACGGCCGCGGCGGAGCAGGGCGCCTCCCTCTGGGAGGTGCAGGCCCGCGAGACGGCGGACGGTGCGTCGTGGCGCCAGGTGGTGAGGGTAGCCCTCCCGGCGGGGGCGCGGGGCGCGTCGACGGGGCGTCGGGAGGACACGGTGCCGGGGCCGACCGTCGTGACCACCCTCGACCTGCACGACGAGGTCCGCGGGCGGGCGCTCTGCCGCCCCGGTCCCGTGACCCTTCTCGTCGCAGAGACAGGCGAGCATATGACGGGCGTCGCCGCCGAACCTGTGTCGGTCGATGTCGAGGTCGCGGGGGTGTCCGTGCCCGCCACCCGCTGCGAGGTCCGCATGGACGCTGGCGCGGCCTCGTTCGCCTTCGATGGCGGGGGGACGCTCCTCCGCGCCGACCTTCGTCTCTTTGGGGTGCCCCTGGTCATCGCCGCGCGGGAAGCTCCCGAGCAGCGGAGTTGGGGGACCCTGGACCTCGATCTCGGGGGCGGCAGCGCGGAGACGTCGCTCTCGCCCTGAGGGTCGGAGGGTGTGGAGAGGGCGGGGCCGTGGGCCCCGTTTCACGGTGACCGCACGCCCCGGGTGCGCTCGCGAGGCGTCGGCCGCGGGACGCGCGCGCAATGGGCCGTCGTCACGGCCCAGGTGTCAGCCGCAGATCGCCGGGTAGCAGACCCCGTCCACGCAGGTGCCCCCGTCCGCGCAGCCCTGCCACTGCTGCTCGGGCGTGCACGTCGCGAGGCACAGGTCCTTCCGCTCCGTGCACGCGTCAGTCGGGCCGCAGCTCGTGCAGGCGTTCGCGAAGACCTGGTCGTCGGTGCAGTCGTCCGCCGTGAGGCCAGCGCTGTCGCTCGTGGACGTGTCGGGGACGGAGGTGTCCTGCGTGGCGGTGTCGGCCG
>CAIKNO010000380.1 GCA_903828805.1 uncultured Sandaracinus sp.
CGCGCGAGGACACCCGCCCGGTCGAGCGAAGGTCCGCGCAGGGACGAGGGCTCGGAGCTCGGCGCAGGGCCGCCGGTGGGCGCAGGGCCGCCGGTGGGGGCACGGCCGCCTTCGGGCAGATGGAGAGGAGGTCCGGGAGGAGTCGGTGGGAAAGACGCCATGGATCATCCGCGCGTGGAGGCGTTCCGGTCGGGGCCGACCCCGGATCGGACCCGCCTCGCTGGTCGAGTGAGTATCACGGACCTCCGGTGCCGTCAGGGGGACACGCCCAGGCGCTCGAACACGACGTCCTCGCGTTGCGCGTGCCCCAGCAGACGGTAGCCGCTGCCGGTGCTGCCGAGCGCGGCGTCTTCCCGGCTCCCGCGGCGGACGACGACCCACTCCGCGTTCCGCGCCGCGAGGAGCTGCAGGTACGCATCGCGGTCCGTGAACGGGACGTACTCGACGCGGTTGCTCATCGCCTCGTTCCAGAGGTTTCCGACGAACGCCACCTCGTCGTCGAAGGCGACGACGTCGCCACGACCTATCCGGGCCTCTCGGAGCCGGGCCATCGACGGATGCAGCAGGTTGTGGCTGACCTGGGCCTCCACGCGCGCCGCGGGGGCGCGACGCATCAAGTCCATCGCGGTCCCGAGAGGCACGTCCCACCCCGGGGCGGCCCAGAACAGCGTGATCAGGTTGAGCGCGCCCATCGCCCCGATCGCCGCTTCCCCGAGCCGCCTCCTCCGCGGGGCGGCCAGCCACGCGTGGATGGCCACCAGCCCGACCGCCGGGGTCGGCAACGCGTAGCGGGCCCAGTAGAACGCGGGCGACGACGCGAGAGGGAAGCTCCCCAGCACGAGCAGGCTCCCGAGCGCGCGCTCGCGGCCGGCGTCCGCGGACCGAAGGTCCCGCCACGCGCGCCAGACCCGGCCCGCCCATGCGAGGAGCGCCCCGATCATCAGGGGCAGCCCGACGAAGGTCAGGCCGTAGCCGAACGAGTGCCGCTTGGTGTCGTGGTAGTCCTCGCCGGGGCTCGGCGTGCCGAAGAGCTCGTGCAGCACGCGCTCGGCGGGCCACTGCATCGAGGAGAGGTCGTGCGGTCCCTCGAAGGTGCCGAAGAGGCGGCTCTCGTAGCGCAGGGGCCAGATGGGATTGTGGTGCAGCACCCAGTTGCGCGCGTACGAGGGCAACGCGAGCGCGGCGATGACGAGCGAGGCGCCGAGCAGATGGAGGGGCATTCGCGCCGAGCGGTCGGCCACCGCGCGCGCGCTCACCCGCAGCGCGAGCAGCGCCCCGAACAGCGCGAGCGCGGCGATGCCGTTCGCCTTCGTGCCGCCGAGGACGCCGAGGGCCAGCGCGGCGAGCCAGACGTCCGGCACGCGGAGGGTCGGCCGGGTCGTGAAGGTCAGCGCCGCGAGGAACGCCGCGAGCACGGTCACGTCGATGTACGTGCTGCGGAGCTGCAGCACGACGCCCGGGATCGTGACCAGCACGCAGCCGAGCCCGAGCGCGCCGACGGGCCAGCCCCCGTGCCGACGGGCGAGGGCCACGAACGCCGCGAGGGACACGAGGACCATCCCGGCGGGGACGGCATCGATGAGGCGCCGGTCCGAGAAGACCGTCACCCAGAGCATGAGGTTCTCCGAGGTGCGCGGATAACCGTTCACCCAGTCGAGGTGCGTCGGCAGCGGCACGAGACCGAAGTCGCCGCGCTGCAGCGCGAACCCGACCATCGGCTCGTGGTACCAGAGTCCGTCCCACGAGCCGCTCGGGGCGAGCCACGCGAGCCACGTCGTCCAGAGCACGACGCCGACGGTCGCGGCATAGAGCCACGCGACGCTGCCGCCCTCGCGGCGGGCCTCGACGAAGGCGTCGACGGGCAGACGGAGCATCGAGACGAGGTCCTCCCACGCGCTGCGCCACCGTCGCCCCGCAGGACGGGCGCGCAAGCCGAGGCTGAGGGCCCCGACGCCGAGCGCGGCCACGGCGACGCCCAGCGGTGCGCGGTGGAGGTGCCCGCTCCAGCCGAGGGCCTGGATCGGCGCGAGGATGCACGCGAGCGCCACCGTGCTCGCCGCGACCGTGGCCTCGGCCCGGCACTCCGCATAGAACGGCCGCGCGAGGACGACGCCGGCGACCGCCGAGAGCGTGGTCAGTGCGAGCAGGGCGAACATCGGGGCGAGAGGGTATCCCCCCTCCGCTCAGAAAGGAGGGGCGTCGTGGGGCGCGGACTCGAGCGCCTTCACCGCGGCGAGCTGCGGTCGGTCGAGGGGCACCAGCTGGGCCGGGCGCAGCACGACGACGAGCTCCTCGTACTCGCTGAACAGCACGCACTCGATGCCCACGCGGCCGTCGGCCGAGCGGCGCCACCAGGCGTAGGTCGGCTCCACGTGCGCCAGGTGCTTGTCCGCGCTCGGCACGCGCCACACGGCGCCGGCGTGCTCGCGCTTCGCCATCATCGCGGCGAGGCCGCGCGCGTCGACGAAGCTCCCGGCGACGGTGCACTGCACGTGGGGAAGGGCGTTCAGCTCGGGCACCGGATCGATGCCGCGGCCGGTCGCGACGGACTCGGCGAACGGGAGCACCGCGAGGACCTCCTCGGGCCGCGCGCAGATCTCGACCGACAGGGCGATGGCGCCCCGCGCCGTCTTGCCGATGCTCCCGGTGGCCACCAGCCCGTCGCGCATCGCCTCCGCGAGCAGGTCCACGTCCCCGTCGCGAAACATGTCCACCAGCTCGAGCCCGATGTCCTCGGGCAGCACGAGGTACGCGTCGGAGTCCGACACGTGGAACGGGGGCACGAGCACGAGGTCGCCCTCGCCATGAGTCCGCACGGCCTCGATGGCCTCGCCCTCGGCGAACACGACGCTCAGCGGCAGCCCCGAGACCTGCTCGGCCAGCGTGGCCCCCCTCGACGGAACGATGCGCATCGCCGGACGGTCCGAGAAGCGCCTTCCGAAATCAAGAAAGCGGCGACGGCGGAGGCCCGGTGGCTGCTACCCACGCGGACCGGACGGAGCTACATGGGGGCCTCTCATGCGTTTTTCCTCGGTTTCAGTGGCGAGCGTGGCGAGCGTGGATGCGCCGCATCGCGTCAGCTCCGCGGAGCTCGAGGGGCGGCTCTCGCCCCTCCTGCGTCGCCTGGGGCTCGCCCCGGGGATGATCGCGAGCCTCTCCGGCGTGCAGTCCCGAAGGTACTGGGACGAGGGCGTGCAGCCGAGCGATGCGGCGGCGATGGCCGGGGCGCAGGCGCTGCGCGAGGCCGGCGTGTCTCCGGATCGCATCGGCGTGCTCGTCAGCACGTCGGTGTGCCGCGATTTCGTGGAGCCGTCGGTCGCGTCCGTGGTGCATCGGGCCCTGGGCCTGTCGCCGCGTTGCCGCAACTTCGACGTCGGCAACGCGTGCCTCGGCTTCCTCGACGGCATGGAGCTGGTCGCGGCGATGATCGAGCGCGGGTCCATCGACCATGGGCTCGTCGTGGACGGCGAGGGCAGCCGGTACGCGGTGGAGAAGACCATCGAGCGGCTCAACGCGACCGGCGACGCGCGCGCTTTCGGCGAGGAGTTCGCCACGCTGACCCTCGGCTCGGGCGGCGCCGCGATGGTGCTCTCGCGCAGCGACCTCGCGCCGTCGGGGCATCCGTTCCGCGGCGGCGTGTCGCTCGCCGGCACCGAGTGGAACCACCTCTGCCGAGGTCAGGCCGATCGCATGGTGACCGACGGTCAGCGGCTGCTGACCGCGGGCCTCGAGCTCGCGACGCGCACGTTCGCGCTCGCCCGGGAAGAGCTCGGGTGGGATCCCGAGCTGCTCGACGAGGTCGTGATCCACCAGGTGAGCCGGCAGCACACCGACAAGTTCGGGCAGGTGCTCGGCATCGCCCCCGAGAAGATCCACGCCATCTTTCCGGAGTTCGGCAACGTCGGCCCGGCCTCGGTGCCGATGGCCCTGGCGAAGGCCGCGGAGTTCGGGCGCTTGCGCCCCGGGATGCGCGTCGCGCTGATGGGCATCGGGAGCGGCTTGAACTGCGCGATGGCGGAGGTGGTCTGGTGACCTCGGCCATCGACCCGGCGCTCTATCCCTTCAAGGGCAAGCGCTTCGACCGCGGCGGCGGCATCCACATGCACTGGCTCGACGAAGGGCCGCGCGATGCGCCGCCCGTCGTCATGGTGCACGGCAACCCGAGCTGGTCGTTCTACTACCGCGGGCTCGTGCAGGGGCTGCGCGACAGGTTTCGCTGCATCGTCCCCGACCACGTGGGCATGGGCCTCTCCGACAAGCCCTCCGACCGCGACTACGACTACACGCTCGAGCGCCGCATCGACGACCTCGAGCGCCTGCTCGATCACGCGGGCGTCACCTCCGACGTGACGCTGGTCGTGCACGACTGGGGCGGCGGCATCGGCTTCGGCTGGGCCACGCGTCACCCCGAGCGGGTGCGGCGCCTCGTCGTCCTCAACACCGCGGCCTTCCACCTCCCCGCGTCCAAGTCGTTCCCCGCCGCGCTCCGGCTCACCCGCACGCCGCTCGGCGCGCTGCTCGTGCGCGGGGCCAACGCGTTCGCGCGCGGGGCGGTCCACACCTGCGTGACCCGCGCCGCGATGCCCGCCGCCGTGCGGCGGGCGTACCTCGCGCCCTACGACTCGTGGGACGCGCGCATCGCGACGCTGCGCTTCGTGCAGGACATCCCGCTCGCCCCGTCGGACGCGGCCTACGCGGTCGTGTCGCGCACCGACGCGGGGCTCGCGGCGTTCCGGCAGACCCCGGCGCTCGTGTGCTGGGGCATGAAGGACTACGTGTTCGACCACCACTTCCTCGAGGCGTGGGAGCAGCGCATGCCGCACGCCGAGGTGCATCGCTTCCAAGACGCGGGGCACTACGTCCTCGAGGACGCCGGGGAGGAGATCCTCTCGCTCGTGAACGGGTTCCTCGCGGCGCATCCGCTCGCCGCCGCCGGGCGATGAGCACGGGCAGCGCGAACGTCGCCGCCCATCTCGCGCGGATGGCGCGCGACCGGCCACACGCCCTCGCGCTCTCGGCCCCGTCGGGCAAGGACGCGCGCGGCCGCACGCGCTACGTGCATCTCAGCTACGCGCAGCTGCGGGAGGAGGCCGGGCGCCTGGCCCGCGGCCTTCGCGCCATCGGCATCGGACCGGGCGTCCGGACCGCGCTCATGGTGCCGCCCTCGCTCGATCTGTTCGCGCTCGTGTTCGGCCTCTTCGAGGCCGGGGCCCCGCTCGTGATGGTCGATCCCGGCATGGGCCTGCGGAACCTCGGCGACTGCCTCGCGCGGGCCGAGCCTCGGGCGTTCATCGGGGTGCCGAGGGCGCATGCGGCGCGGACGCTGCTCGGCTGGGCGCGCCCAAGCGTCGAGATCTCGGTCCATGTCGCGCCCCGCAGCACCCGCTGGCTCGGCCTCTCGCCGCGGGGGCATGCCATCGACGACGTGCGCGCGCTCGGCGAGGCCGCGGGCAGCGCGCCGCCTCCGGACGTGTCCCCGGGCGATCTCGCGGCCGTGCTGTTCACGAGCGGCTCGACCGGGCCGCCGAAGGGTGCGCTCTACCGGCACGCGACGTTCTCGGCGCAGGTCGAGCAGATCCGCGCGATGTACGACATCCGCCCCGGCGAGATCGACCTGCCGACGTTCCCGCTCTTCGCCCTCTTCGACCCGGCGCTCGGCATGCAGACCGTGCTTCCGGACATGGACGCGACGCGCCCGGCCGACGTCGATCCCAGGGCCGTGGTGCAGGCGGTGCAGAGCTTCGGCGTGACGAACATGTTCGGCTCGCCGGCCCTGCTCGACACCGTCGCCCGCTGGGCCGTGCCCGAAGGGGTGACGCTGCCCACGCTGCGCCGGGTGATCTCCGCGGGCGCGCCCGTCGCTCCCCGCATCCTCGAGGCGTTCGGCAAGCTCTTGCCCGAGGGCGCGCGGATCCACACGCCCTACGGCGCGACCGAGGCGTTGCCGGTCGCGACCATCGATCACCTCGAGGTGCTCGGCGCGACGCGGGCCCGCACCGAGCGCGGCGAGGGGATCTGCGTCGGGCGGCCGGTCCCCTCGGCGCACGTCGAGGTCATCCGCATCGAGGACGGGCCTATCCCTCGATGGTCGGATGACCTTCGGGTGCCTCCGGGCACCATCGGCGAGATCATGGTGCGGGGCCCCCAGGTGACGCACGCGTACCTCGGCGACCCCGAGCCGACCGCCCGCGCGAAGATCGACGTGGACGGCCAGATCGCCCACCGGATGGGCGATCTCGGTTGGTTCGACGCCGAGGGGCGCCTCTGGTTCTGCGGCCGCAAGTCGCATCGCGTGGTGCTCTCCGACGGCACCACGCTCTTCACCGAGCCGTGCGAGGGTCCGTTCTCGGCCCAGCCCGAGTTCCGCCGGGCGGCGCTGACCGGGCCGCTCGTCCGCGGGGTCGTCGTGCCGGTGATGTGCCTCGAGCCGTGGACGTTTCCGCGCACCGCCGAGGCGCGCGCGCGCCTGATCGCGCGGGCGCGCGAGGTCGCCGCCGCGCACGACACGACGCGCGGCCTCGCGACGTTCCTGCTGCATCCGGGCTTTCCGGTGGACGTGCGCCACAACGCGAAGATCCGCCGCGAGGACCTGGTGGGATGGGCGGCGCGTGAGGTGGCCCGCGGGAGGGCAGGATGAACGTGCTGGTGACCGGCGCGGGCGGCTTCGTCGGAGGCGGGCTCGTGCGCGCGCTCGTCGGCCGCGGCGCGACGGTGCACACGCTGCAGCGCGGCCGCTACGAATCGCTCGAGCAGCTGCAGGCGCAGGGGCACGCGAAGGTGTTCCGGGGCGACCTCGGCGACCGCGACGCGGTGATGCGGGCCGCCGAGGGCTGCGAGGGCGTGTTCCACGTGGCGGCGAAGGCCGGCGTGTGGGGACCCTACGCCGAGTACCACCGCTCGAACGTCGTCGCGACCGACCACGTCCTGCAAGCCTGCCGCGCGCACGGCATCGGCCGGCTCGTGCACACGAGCACGCCGAGCGTCGTGCACGCCGGGCGGGACGTCGAAGGCCTCGACGAGTCGGCGCCCTACGCGGAGCAGCACGAGACCGCGTACACGGCGACCAAGGTGCAGGCCGAGCGGGCCGTGCTCGCCGCGAACGGTTCGACGCTGCGCACCGTCGCCCTGCGCCCGCACCTGGTGTGGGGTCCGGGCGACCCCCACCTCGTGCCGCGCATCCTCGAGCGCGCGCGGCGCGGTCGGCTCGTGCTCGTCGGCGACGGTCGCAAGACGGTGGACGCGACGTACATCGACAGCGCGGTCCACGCGCACCTCTGCGCGTGGGACGCCCTCGCCGCCGGAGACGCGTGCGCGGGAAGGGCGTACTTCATCGCCCAGGGAGAGCCGATGCCGCTGGTCGAGCTCATCGACGGCATCCTCGGCGCCGCGGGCCTGCCGCCCGTGACCCGCAGCGTGCCCGCGGGCGTGGCGTGGGGGCTCGGAGCGCTGCTCGAAGGCGCCTTCCGGCTCGTGGGCGCGACGTCGGAGCCTCCGTTGACCCGCTTCGTCGCGCGGCAGCTCTCGACCGCGCACTGGTTCGACCTCGGCGCGGCGCGGCGGGACCTCGGCTACGCGGCGCCCGTCTCCACGCGCGAGGGCCTCGCGCGGCTCGCGGCGTCGCTCCGCTCCGCGTCCGTCGTCGACTGAGGCGCGCGTGCCGTCGCCTGACGCGCACGGGCGCGACGCCTGAGACGCACGGCGGGCCTCGCCTGAGTCGCGCGGACCCGCGCGGTGAAGGGCCCCTCGCGGCCGACCCGCCCGGGCTCAGCGCGGGAAGAATTCCTTCTTGCCGCCGGTCCGGACGCGCGCCCCGAGGCGCAGCAGATCGAAGCCGCCGCGAAGGGCGCCCTTGACGCCGAGCTTGCTTCCGCGGACGTCCTCCCAGGCCTCGAGAGGCAGCTCCCGGAGGTCCTCCGCGCGCAGCGGGGCGGCGTCCTGCGTGCCGGTGAGCAGCCGGCCGATCAGCTCCACGTCGAACACCCATCGGGAGCGGAAGGGCTGCTCGAGCGCCGCGCGCAGCACCGGCGTGTCCCGGAAGATCTTGGCGCCGCATTGCGTGTCGTAGATGCCGACGTCGAGCACCATCGACGCGGTCGTCGCGAAGAGGCGCCCGAAGTAGTGGCGCGCCTGGTTGCGCTTCACTTGCGCGCCGAGACGTGCGACCCGCGATCCCATCGCGACCTTCGCGCCGCTGTGGAGCAGGTCGTCGAGCAGCCGCGAGACCTCGCCCGGCGGGGTCGCGAAGTCGGCGTCGAGGTAGCCGACGAGGTCGTCCTTGGCGGTGCCCGCGTCGATGGCGGCCAGGGCGTGCCGCAGGCCGGTCCGGACGGCCTCGGCCTTGCCGACGTTGGACGGCATCGAGAGGGCAGTGATGCGCCCGCCGCTGCCCTCCGCGAGGGACGCGAGCAGCGCGGCGGTGCCGTCGGACGAGCCGTCGTCCACGAGCACGGCGTCGATCCGCGGCTCGTCGAGCAGCCGCGCGACCGCGGCCGGGGCGAGGCGCTGCGCTTCGTTGAAGCAGGGGATGACGACGTTCACGGCGGCGGCAGTATGGCACGCGCTCCGCGCCTTGGCGTGCCCCCTCGGGGCGGGTGTGGCACGTTCGCCGCCATGCCGACCGACCCGACCGACCGCCTCGACTCCGAACGCTGGGATGCCGCCCAGGAGGGCGCCGAGCTCCTGCGCGAGGGCGAGGCCGACGCGGCCATCGCCGAGCTCGAGCGAGTCCTCGAGGCGGACCCCCGAAACCCCTACGGATTTCACTTCCTCGGCGCGGCGCACTTCGAGAAGAGCCGCTTCGACAAGGCGCTCAAGGCCTACCTGTCGGCGGTGCAGCTCGCCCCGAACTACCTCGGCGCGCTCGTCGGCGTCGGGCACACGCTTCGGATGCTCGGCCGGCATCAAGATGCGATGCGCGTGGCCCGCCAGCTGCTCGATCGCTCGGCGACCGACGGGGACGCGCTCTACCTGATGGGCCTCTCCCATTACTCGCTCGGACAGGGCGCCGCTGCGGCCGAGTACTTCGAGCGCTTCCTGTCGACGTCGCCGGAGATGGAGGTCGCCAACGAGGTGAGCGGCCTGCTTCAGGTGCTCCGAGGGAATGTCGAGCGGGACACCGAAGCGCAGCAAGACGCCCGGGACCGCGCGCTGAACTGAGCGCGCCGGGCTCAGTGGATCGGGGGCGCGAACAGGGTCAGGCGCTCGGCGGTCCAGCCCTCGCCCGCGAGGTGCTCGGTGTCGCTCCCGAGCGTGGCGCTGCGCTCGACGCCCCCGAGGGTGAAGCGGAGCGTCGTGCCCGCCTGAGTCCACCGGTCGGTCGGCGCGCTGCCCTGGTCGGTGAGCAGACGACCCTCCGCGTCGAAGTGGATGACGGTCTCGGCCGCGCCCGCGCGGAGGACCCACTGCGTGCCCGCCACCGAGAAGCAGCTCGACGCGACGGCCGCTTCGCCTTCGCGGCAGGGGCTCGCCGACGCGGCCCGGTCGCCGCGCCACGACCAGCTGTCGCCGTTCACGTTCTCGGCGTCCCCGACGACGACGGTGCCGTTGGTCAACTCGCCGCGGTACTCGACGAAGCGGTTCGCGAGGAAGAGACGCAGCGTGCTGCGCTCGACCATCCACTCGTCGGACGCCGGGCCGGCGGCGGGGTGGTCGGTCGCGCGGAGGCGATGGGCCGGCAAGAGCTCGACGTCGAACGCGTACTCACCGCC